>CANTGP010000202.1 GCA_947653315.1 uncultured Lachnospiraceae bacterium | reverse complement strand
TTTCTCCACCCCGTTTACGGACATGGGAAGGGTATAAATACGGTAAGCCGGATTATCCGTTTCCTTCAGGCAGCGGGAAATCTTCCGCGCAAAAATTTCGTCAAACAGGCACTCCCAGCCTTCGTCCGTCAATTCGCATAAAATGCCGGTCCCTCCGTTTTCCATACGGCAGGTTCCCTTTTCCTTTTTCCGGTACCGGACCAGCTTGCGGTAAAACCCTCCGTCTTTCAGACGCTCCCCAATCAGCCCGTATACCTGCTCATACTGAACACTTTGGCGCATAAAAACAGCCTTCCCGTTGATAACCTCGCGGATTCCGCCATATACAATTTTTGTGTTTTCCATATTTTTCCTCCTTTTTTTACTTCGACTACCAATCCGTACCAATCGTAAATTCCTTGGAAATACAGGCTGAAACGCCTTGTCCGATTTCATGACATACCGCTTATGACAAAACAGGCGGCAAAAAGAATTTCCAAATATTTTCAATAATTATAATATAGCATACAGGATTCTCTAATGCAATCTTTTTTGATACATTTTTATCATATATGGTAACAGTTCAGCCGGAATGTTGTGTTGGGGGCGGACACCCGGGAGGGATTTTTTTGCGGGGCGGCGGCAGCGGGATTGCCTGTCCACCCCCAATGATATTCCTTAGCGTTTTCTTAGCACGCCATACTATGTATTTCCCCAAAACCATTGTATAATTATAATGCTAAAATACAAAAATACAAAGCGAACATATAATTCACGGAGTACCGGCTATGAATCTGATTAAAACGACAACTAAAAAACAATGGTTTGCACGCAACGCGGAATCTCTGCCCCCGTACCGGGGAGAAGGTAAAAAAACCGGCACACCTCCGTCCAAGCACAGACTGCATGACGCCTGCATCACTTTAGTACTGCTGCTGCTTGCCACCATATTCTCATTCCTGTACTTTGGCATTTCGCACAACTCCGCAAACGTAGCGCTTTTATATATTCTTGCCCTAATCCTGATTGCGCGTCTCACCGACAATTATTTTTGGGGGATCTTTGCCGCATTAATCGGGGTGGTATGCGTAAATTTCCTGTTTACCTATCCCTATTGGGCGCTTAACTTCACGCTTGCAGGATATCCCGTCACCTTTATCGTCATGCTCGCCATCTCCCTGCTCACCAGCGCATCCACCACACACATGAAACAGCAAATGCTTGTCATTGCGGAACGGGAACGCCTTTTGGTAGAGGCGGAAAAAGAAAAAATGCGTGCCAATCTGCTGCGTGCCATATCCCATGACCTTCGTACCCCGCTTACCAGCATCATCGGTTCCAGTACTTCCTACCTGGAAAACGGCAGTTACCTTAACGAAGACCAAAAACGGAAACTGGTCGGACAGATCCACGAAGATTCCAACTGGCTTTTAAACATGGTGGAAAACCTCCTGTCCGTCACCCGCATCCAGGACGGTGCGGCAAATGTCAGCAAATCCTGGGAATCCGTGGAAGAAGTCGTATCGGAAGCCGTTATCCGTTTAAAGAAACGGCTCCCGGATGCCCAAATCACCGTACAGGTCCCCGATGACTTCCTCATGATTCCCATGGATGCCATCTTAATCGAACAAGTGCTGATTAACCTGTTGGAAAACGCGGTACTGCACTCCGGCAGCCAACATCCCATCGCCTGCAGCGTGGAATCCCGGTCGGACTGTGTATGCTTCCACGTCAGGGATTACGGTATCGGCATCGCGCCGAATAAGCGGAAAACGCTTTTTGACGGTGCCCCCTATACCGGAAACACTTCTCCCGACAGCTCCAAAGGCATGGGCATCGGACTGTCCATATGCAAAACCATCATTACCGCCCACAAAGGAACCATAGACGCGGTAAACCGGGAACCGGGAACCGAATTTTTCTTTACCCTGCCCAAAGCATGATTCCCCCAAGAAAGGAGTAGCCATTCCGATGAACGCAAAAACCCATATCGTCATTATCGAAGACGAAAAAAATATCTGTAATTTCATGGCAACCACGCTGACCGCCCAAGGGTACAAGATTTCCACCGCCCCTAACGGTAAAGGCGGACTGTCCCTTGTCACTTCCGTCTGTCCGGACCTCATACTGTTGGATCTCGGACTGCCCGATATGGACGGCATTGACATTATCCGCGAAATCCGCACTTGGGCAAGCATCCCCATCATCGTCATTTCCGCACGTACCCAGGAGCAGGAAAAAGTTGTTGCGCAGGACAGCGGCGCCGACGATTATATCACAAAGCCTTTTGGTCCCCCCGAACTCATGGCAAGAATCCGTACCGCCCTGCGCCACGGCAACCGGCTGAATACCGGCTCCCTGCTGGCACTGCGCCCTTATCAGGCGGACGGTTTGGTCATCGACTTCGAAAAGCACCTGATTACCCTTGACGGAGCCGATATCCATTTGACCCAGGTGGAGTACAAAATCGTCTCCCTTTTGGCACAAAACTCCGGCAGGGTCATAACCTATGATTCCATCATTTCCAATGTATGGGGTCCCTACGCGGACGATAATAACCGCATCTTGCGCGTCAATATGGCAAACATCCGCCGGAAACTGGAAAAAAATCCGGGGGAACCCCATTATATTTTTACGGAAATCGGCATCGGATACCGTATGCTGGAGGATACTTTGGAACGCACCTAAACGCCATCCCAAATGCGGCGTCAAACAATCAGCGGATTTCCACTACTTCATATCCCGCTTCCGTTACGGCATCCTTTAACATCCCGTCTGCGGCTTCCCCGTCCAGTTCCACCACGGCGCTTTTTTCCTCTAGGCTCATGGTAACGGATGCCACTCCCTCCACTGCCTCCAACGCCTTCTGCACCCTCGCGGTACAATGCCCGCAAGCCATTCCCTCAATAATCATTGTCTTTGTCATAACTGCTTCCTCCTTCTTTTCTTCTTCCTGCAATTTATTTGGCAATTCATTGCTTCCACATTCATTCCGGGACACGTTTGAGGCGTTTTCCCCGTCCTTGCGTTCTTCCTTAAATCCACGCAGACGCAATGCATTTCCAACCACGCATACGCTGCTTAAACTCATGGCGGCAGCGCCGAACATGGGATTTAATTTTAACCCAAAAAGCGGATAGAAAACTCCCGCCGCCAACGGTATCCCTATGCTGTTATAAAAAAATGCCCAAAACAGGTTTTCTTTAATATTGCGGATGACTGCCCTGCTCAACCGGATTGCCGTCACGGCATCCCGCAGGTCATTTTTCATTAGTATAATATCCGCGCTCTCCAAAGCCACATCGGTTCCGGCCCCTATTGCAATCCCTACGTCTGCCGAAGCCAAAGCCGGGGCATCGTTAACGCCGTCCCCGATCATGGCGACCTTTTTCCCCTGTTCTTTCAGGCTCCTTATTTTCTGTTCTTTTTCATCCGGCAGTACTTCCGCAATTACTTCCGGTATTCCGAGCTTCTTGCGCACCGCTTCAGCCGTCTTACGGTTATCCCCGGTCAGCATGATCACATGGATATGCATCTTCTTCAAATGCCCGATTGCCTGCAGGGAAGACTCCTTCACCGTATCCGCCACGGCAATCACTGCCGTCAGTTTCCCGCCTTCCCTCCCAAGGAATAGCGGTGTCTTACCTTCCTCAGCCAAACGCTCCGCCTCCCGCTCCTGCCCTCCGGTCAGGCGAACTCCTTTTTCCTCCATGAATTTACGGTTTCCCACATAAAACAGGACTCCCCCGTTCCTTCCCTCGATTCCTTTCCCGAATGCCGCACGGAACTCCGTTACTTCAGGCAGATCCAATCCCCGCTCCTCCGCTGCCGAAACGACGGCATCCGCCAGCGGATGTTCACTGGGCTTTTCCAACGCGGCCGCAACCTGCAGTACTTCTTCCTCCGTCTTTCCCGTTTCGTAGCGGATAATGTCGGTCACACGGGGTTTCCCTTCCGTAACCGTACCGGTTTTATCCAGTACTACCGTATCCACGTTTCTCGCCCCCTGCAAAGCCTCGCCGGATTTAATCAGGATACCGTACTTCGCCCCCACACCGGTACCCACCATAATCGCCACGGGCGTCGCAAGTCCCAGGGCGCAGGGACAGGAAATAACCAATACCGCAATCCCCGCCGACATGGCAAACTCAACCCCTGCACCGGAAAACAGCCATACTGCCGCCGTCACAAGCGCAATACCGATAACAGCAGGCACGAAAACCCCCGCAATTTTATCCGCCAACCTGGCAATCGGCGCCTTTGAGGCACTCGCTTCCTCCACCAGCCGGATAATCTGTGCCAATGTGGTGTCCTCCCCTACCTTCTCCGCCCTGCAGCGCAGCACGCCCGCCTTGTTCACCGTCGCCGATACCACCGGATCACCCGGTTTCTTTTCCACCGGAATGCTTTCCCCCGTAATCGCCGATTCGTCCACGCTGGAATTGCCCGATAATACCACACCGTCCACCGGTACAAGGCTGCCCGGTTTTACCAAAAAGATATCCCCCGCCTTTACGTTTCCGGTAGGAACCTGTTCTTCCCTTCCGTCTTCCCGTACCACAACCGCCGTCTTTGGCGATAAATCCATCAGTTTCGTAATCGCCGCACTCGTTTTCCCCTTGGACTTGGTTTCCAAATATTTCCCCACGGTAATCAGCGTCAGGATAGTACCTGCCGATTCAAAATAAATATCCATGGAGTACTGCCCAACCAGCGCCATATCCCCGTGTCCCAATCCGTATCCAATGCGGAAAATCGCAAATATCCCGTAAACCACCGCTGCGAAAGCCCCGATGGCAATCAGACTGTCCATATTCGGATGCCCGCGGAACAGGGTCTTAAATCCCACACGGAAATATTTTTGGTTTACATACAGTATCGGCAGCAGAAGCAAAAACTGCGAAAAGGCAAACGCTGCCGCATTCTCCGGTCCGTGGAATGCCGCCTGCACAAACCCCGGAACAGGCAAACCGAACCACTCATAAAACATGTGATGCATGGAAATATACATTAACGGTACCAGACATCCTATGGAAATACCCAGCCTCCACCTCATAGCCCGTTCCGCTTCCCCCGCACTTTTTTCCAAATCGGAAACGCCCTGTTTTGCCGGCGCCCAAACGCTACCGGCTCCTGACGTTCCGTTTCCGCCATTCCCTTCTTTCACGCCCAAACCGGCGCTTTCCTTCAGGCTTGCCCCATATCCTGCTTTCTCAACCGCGCGGATAATCTCCCGGGTTTGTGCATCTCCTTCCACTTTCATCGAATTGGTCAGCAGATTCACGGAACAGGAATCCACGCCTGCTACTTTTGATACCGCTTTTTCCACTGCCGAGCTACATGCCGCGCAGCTCATGCCGGTAACGATATATTGCTCCATTTATTTTCACTGCCCCTTCTTTTTATTCCTTTTTATTGATTACCTTTTTTGATTGCCTTTTTTGATTGCCTTTTTTGATTGGCTTCTTTTTAACTGGTTCTTTTTGATTAACCGCTGTTTAAGGGCTGTCTTTCTGTTTATTTTCTTACTAATTTGCTTTTTTTATTTGCTTTTTTATTTGTTTATTTTGTTTTTTCTCCCCGTCTCCGTGCCAAGGCATCTCCCATATCCCGCATTATCCCCCATTCCGGTCACTTACTTCATCAGCTTGCCAAGCGTTTCCATCAATTCGTCAACCGTATCATCCTTTCCTTCCCGGATATCCCTTACCACGCAGGTTTTCAGATGGTTTTCCAGCAGTTTCTTATTAAAACTGTTTAATGCGGCATTTACCGCAGCCACCTGCACCAAAATGTCCGTACAGTACCTTCCGTCTTCCACCATACCGCGTATCCCGCGGATCTGCCCCTCAATACGGTTGAGGCGGTGGATTAAATCTTTAAATTCCTTTTCCGTCCGCTCCTTCTTTTTTTCCATTTGTTTCACCTCTTTCTCATTATATACCCCCATGGGGTATTTGTAAATACTTTTTATGCGGAGTAAAAGTAAATAAAGTAACGGTTCAGCCGGAATGTTGTGTGGGGGCGGACGCCCGGGAGGGATTTTTTTGCGGGACGGCGGCAG
>CANTGP010000201.1 GCA_947653315.1 uncultured Lachnospiraceae bacterium | reverse complement strand
TTCCGGGCTGGTAAGCGTAATGGTACGCGGCGACGTAGGAGCGGTAAAAGCAGCGGTGGAAGCCGGAAGCGCCAGCGCATCCAGGCTCGGCGAACTGGTGGCAACCCATGTCATCCCCAGGCCCCACAGCGACGTGGAGAAGATTCTTCCCGTATTAAAATAAGAGGAATAGGGGCGGGCAGGAGGTAGCCCGCCCCTTTTTGCACACAGGCGCCCAGAGGAAGGATGCCGACAAGCGCCCAAAGGAGGGATGTCGGCAGGGCCGGCGGGTGCTTGGCACGCGCTTAATGCGCGGGTAGGGGAAATATGCAGGAATGCCAAAATAATCTGGCTGTTGGAGGATATAAACGATGGATGGAAAGAGAATGGCGGATTGGAATGCGGTAACGGATGACCAGGTAGAGCGGATTACCAGAATGGTCATGGAAGCCATGGGCAGGAAACAGGAGAGCGGAAACGGCTATCTTGTTCCGGTGGGGGTATCCGCGAGGCATGTACATCTGACGCAGGAACATGTGGAAGTCTTGTTCGGGGAAGGGTACCGGCTGACGAAGAAAAAAGAACTGATGGGCGGGCAGTTCGCGTCCAATGAACTGGTGACCATCGTGGGACTGAAGTTGCGTGCCATCGAAAACGTAAGGATACTGGGACCGGTCCGCGGAAAATCACAGGTGGAGATTTCCGCCACCGATGCCGTGAAATTAGGCGTGAAAGCGCCGGTACGGGAGTCGGGAAACGTGGCGGGAAGCGCTCCCGTGGCATTGGTCGGTCCCAAAGGCGCGCTGTATTTAAAGGAAGGCTGCATCGTCGCCAAAAGGCATATCCATATGGCGCCGTCGGATGCCATGGCGGCAGGGCTTCATGACGGGGATGTGGTATCCGTACAGGCGGATAACGAAAGGGGTACCATATTTAACGAGGTACAAATCCGGGTGGACGAAAGTTTCACGCTGGAAATGCATATCGATACGGACGAAGCCAACGCGGCGCAGATTGCCACGGGGGATACGGTACGGATTCTGAACGGATGACGGGCGGTTTGGGTCTGCCGGGGACGGAGGTTAGGAATGCTGGTAGGAAAAGTAGTGGGAAGCGTGGTTTCCACAAGGAAAAGCGAGAAATTAATCGGCAATAAATTTATGGTGGTAGAGCTGGCGGAACGGATGGGCAGCGGGGAAGGCAGACTGGTGGCAATCGACAATATCGGCGCGGGAATCGGCGAGTTTGTGCTGGTAGCCACGGGAAGTGCGGCAAGGATTGGCTGCGGCAGTGCGGATGCCCCCGTGGACGCGGCGATTGTAGGCATTATTGATGACGGAAGGCAGTGGATGTGAAAATGGGCGAGACGGATTGGTTAAGTTTGGAAGAACTGGGCGCCCTGTTACGGGAAAGCGGCGTGGTGGGCGCCGGGGGCGCGGGATTTCCCACCTATGCGAAATTGGATAAACGGGCGGATACCATTATCATGAACTGCGCGGAATGCGAACCGCTCTTAAAACTCCACCGGCAGCTTTTGGAACGCCGGGCGGGGGAAATCGTGGAAACATTCCACCGGATTGCCATGGCGGTAGGGGCGAAAGAGGCGGTAATCGGCATTAAAAAGGCATATAAGGAAACGATTGCGGCTTTGCGGGAATCCATCGGGGAATACCCCGAAATCCGCCTGGGGCTTTTAGAGGAAGTTTATCCGGCCGGGGATGAAGTCGTCCTGATTTACGAGGTGACGGGAAAAATCGTACCTCCGGGCGGACTCCCCATCGGAATCGGTGTGGCGGTTTTTAATGTGGAAACCGTTTACAATATATACCGTGCGGTAGTGCTGGGGGAACCCGTACAGGATAAACTGGTGTCCGTCGTGGGTGAGGTAGAACGTCCGGTGACGGTCAGGATGCCCCTCGGCTGCAGTATCGGCGAAGCGGTACGCCAGGCAGGGGAAATCACGGTGGAGAATCCGGTTTACTTCATCGGCGGTCCCATGATGGGTTTTGAAGGAAACGCGGCAATGCCCGTGACGAAAACCACAAATGCGGTGCTTGTGCTGCCGGAGGATCATTTGCTGGTGCAGAGGAAGCGGAGGCGGTCTTCCGTGGATTTAAAGCGCGCCGCAGCGGCCTGCTGCCAGTGTTCCATGTGTACGGATTTGTGTCCCAGGCATCTTTTGGGGCATCCCATAGAACCCCATAAGTTTATGCGGGCGGCGACCTGTAAGGATATCCAGGATACGGATATTTTCTTAAATACCATGTTCTGTTCCTCCTGCGGACTTTGCGAGAATTACTCCTGTATGCAGGGGCTTTCCCCCCGTTCGCTGATTGCGGATTATAAGGCGGGGCTGCGGGCGCACGGTGTCAAACCGCCCAAGGTGGAGGAAAGCGTTCAAGCCGCGCCGGAGAGGGAATTCCGCCGGGCGCCCATGGAACGGCTGATGGCAAGGCTGGATTTGGCGAAATATGACAAACCGGCACCGCTTACGGACAGGATGGGGGAAGTGGAACAGGTGAAACTGATGCTGGGACAGCATATCGGCGCACCCGCCCTGCCGGTGGTGAAGACCATGGATACGGTGGGGAAGGGACAAATGGTGGCAAAACCGGCGGAAGGGCTAAGCGTCGGCATCCATACCCCGATTGGCGGAAAAGTAGTGGAAGTAACGGAAAAATATGTTATAATCAGGAAATAGAAAGGTCGTACGGAATATGGGCAAGGCAATCGGAATGGTGGAATATAAGACGGTTTCGGCAGGGGTCACGGCGGCGGATGCCATGGTAAAAACCGCGCAGGTGGATATCGTGGAAGCGCAGACCGTATGTCCGGGTAAATATATCGCGGTCATCAGCGGGGATTTAAGCGCGGTGAACGCGGCGGTGGAGACGGCAAAGGTACAGTACGGACGCCACCTGATTAACAGCTTTGTGCTGGGGAATCCACATGCATCCATATTTCCCGCCATTTACGGAGCGACCGTGGTGGAAGGGGTTGCCGCCCTCGGCATTTTGGAAACTTATGATGCGTCTTCCATTATCGTGGCGGCGGATGCGGCGGCAAAGACGGCAGTGGTAACCTTGATGGAGCTTCGCATTGCGCGGGGCATGTGCGGAAAGTCCTATCTGATGTTGACAGGGGAAGTCGCGGCGGTGGAAGCCGCCATAGAAAAGGCGAAGCGGGAAATCGGCGCGGACGGTATGTATCTGGATTCCACGGTAATCGCCAATCCCGACGGGAAGATATGGCAGGCGGTTTTGTAAGCATTGATGCCGGTACATATGCGGATATGCGGTGGGGCTTTTACTGCTTCATGAGACGTTTTTTTCTGTTTCAAGGTGCAGGTTCCTTCCTGTTCCATGGGGCAGGGATGGAGCGGACGGCGAGGGACTGGCGGCAGAATCTTGGATGACGGGAGGCAGGTATGCTGGCGATAGAGCGCAGAAACGAGATTTTGGAAAAACTGCAGAAGGAAAAAAGGGTCGTGGTAGGCGAACTGAGCAAGACCTACGGGGTTTCGGAGGAAACCATCCGCAGGGATTTGGAAAAGCTGGAAAACGACGGGTATGTGATTAAGAGTTACGGAGGCGCGGTTCTGAACGAGAACGTGAATATCGACATGCCTTTTAATGTCCGCAAGAATACGAATGTGGTAGGAAAGCAGAGGATTGCGGAAATCGTGAAATCCATGGTGAAGGACGGGGAACGCCTGATGCTGGATTCCAGTTCCACGGCAGTGTTTATCGCCAAAGCGCTAAAGGAAGAACGCAAGAATCTGACCGTCATTACCAATTCCATTGAAATAATCATAGAACTTTTCGACCGTCCCGACTGGCATGTGCTGTCCACGGGCGGTTTGGCGATGGAAGGCTCGCTGGCGCTGGTGGGACCGCAGACGGACCAAATGCTGCGGGGCTATCATGTGGATAAGGCGGTCATATCCTGCAAAGGTTTCGACATGGAGAACGGGATTACCGATTCCAACGAACTCCATGCGGGAAACAAGAAGACGATGCTGGAACGTGCGGACTGTAGGATACTGGCGGTGGACAGTTCCAAGTTCGGGCATACGGCATTTACCGCCATAGGCGGGCTTAAGGATATTTCCATGATTATTACGGATGAGAAGCCGGAGGAGCGGTGGCTGGATTTATTTGCAAAATATCAGGTGGAATGTGTTTGGTATGGATAAACTGACCAAAGAGCAGAGAAGGAAAAACATGCAGCATATCCGGTCCAAGGATACCGGCATCGAACTGGCGCTTAGGAAAGCGCTATGGGAGAAAGGGTACCGCTACCGGAAGAATTATGCCGCGCTGCCGGGGAAACCGGATATCGCCCTTACGAAATATAAGGTTGCGGTGTTTTGCGACAGCGAGTTTTTTCATGGGAAAGACTGGGAGGTTTTAAAGGCGAGGCTGGAAAACGGCAGCAACCGGGAGTTTTGGACGAAGAAAATTTCACGGAACATGGAACGGGACGACGAAGTGAATAAAAAACTCCTGTTCATGGGCTGGACGGTCATCCGGTTTTGGGGGGCGGATATTTTGAAAAAGACGGATGAGTGCGTGAAGGTAATCGAGGAATGCATTTTTGACAGGAAAATGGAGGAGTGAATCGGCGTCATAGAAATTGGCTGCCTGCAGGCAGAAGTATGGGATACGAACCTGCATAAAAGACGGGGAGGTGAGGAAAATGCTTTGCCATTACGTGATTGACTTAAGCAAAGGACTCTGTACAAAGTCTGGTGTCCGGACGACATTTGTACAGAGGTAAAAGCGATCGTCCGCATTGGATTTTGTACTTTTTATTCTCACGGGGTATTGACCCTGAAAAAGAAAGAATGAAATGGAGAAAATTCAATGAAAGAAAATTCAATGAAAGAAAAATCGATAAAAGAAAAACCGATAAAAGAAAAATCATTTAAGAAATATATTATTTTATGGTTAACTCAAAGCGTGTCAGGGCTTGGCAGCTCCATGACCGGGTTTGCGCTTGTTTTATGGGCGTATGGGCAGAGCCGCTCCGCCATGTCCGTATCGATGATGTCATTCTGTAATTATGTGCCGTATGTCGTTTTAAGCCTGTTTGTCGGCAGTTTCATAGACAGGCATCATAAAAAAACGATTATGCTGGTGGCGGACAGCGTTGCGGCGGCCTGCTCGCTGGCGGTGTTGGCATTCCTGTTTATGGGGCGTCTTGCGGTTTGGAATATCTATGTCATCAATGCGGTTGTAGGCATAACGAACGCATTCCAGCAGCCCGCATCCGCAGTGGCAGTGGGGCGGCTCGTACCGGAGGAGAAGATTTCCAATGTGAGCGGGATGAACTCCTTTTCCCATAACCTAATCGTAGTATTCAGCCCTATGTTGGCGGCTTTCCTTTTTTCGGCAGGCGGGCTTCCGGTTATCCTGCTGATCGATTTGGCGAGTTTTGCATTTGCCTTTTGCGTACTGCTGTTTTTTATCGTCATCCCGGAACGGGAGCCGGAAAAGACGTACAGTTCCCCTTTTGCGGGGCTCGCGGAGGGGTTAGCCTTTCTGAAAAAAGAAAAAGGCATTTTTTACATGATGCTTACAATGGCGCTGATCAATTTCTTTTCAAGGCTGACCTATGAAAATATCCTATCACCAATGATTTTGGCGAGAAGTTCCGGGGACAGCGTTGCGCTCGGAACCGTAAATGCCTGCATGGGGGCAGGCGGGATTGCCGGGGGAGTCATTGTTTCCGTGAAAAAAGAGAGCCGTCATAAGGCAACGGCAATTTATATTTCGGCGGCACTGTCTTTTCTGTTTGGAGACTTGCTGATGGCAGCCGGGAAAAACGTATTTTGGTGGTCGGTCGCTGCGGTCTGTGCCAGCCTGCCGATTCCGTTTTTGATGGCAAACCAAAATACGATATTATACCGTAAAATTCCGCCTGCCATGCAGGGGAGGGTATTCGCAGTCAGGAATGCCGTCCAGTACGGCACGATTCCCATCGGAATCATCCTCGGAGGTTATTTGGCGGATTATGTTTTTGTGCCTTTTGCGGATAACTGTGTTTCACCACCGTGTACCACTGCCAGTCGCTGTGCTCTTCG
>CANTGP010000200.1 GCA_947653315.1 uncultured Lachnospiraceae bacterium | reverse complement strand
GAGCGATACGAAGATAACAGGGGAAGAAGATTTTGAGGAGTTCATGAAGAACGGGAAGCTAAAAGGATTCGGCTCCACGGATTTTAGGCCGGTGTTCGGGTATGTGGACCAATTGGCGGCGGAAGGGGAATTTGAAAACCTGAAAGGGTTGATTTATTTTACGGACGGTTACGGGATTTATCCGGCGCAGATGCCGGCGTATGATACGATTTTTGTTTTCCTGGATGAAAACGGGGACCGGCCGGAGCTTCCTCCGTGGGCAATCGGGATTGTTTTAAACGAGGACGATATCGGGGCGGAATGACGAAACAGGAATGGGAAACAGGCGGGGAGCCGTGGAATGACCGGGAGCGGGAAAGAAAAAAGAAGCGGGAGACGGAACGGATATGAATATTAAGCAGGCGAAGGAATATATCAGGAATACGGTGGATTTGTATTTAAAAAAGGATGGTTTCGGGGAATACAGGATTCCGGTGGTGCGCCAGCGGCCTATTTTCCTTTTGGGGGCGCCGGGAGTGGGGAAGACGGCAATCATGGAGCAGATTGCGCAGGAGTTGGGAATCGCGCTGGTGTCTTATTCCATGACCCACCATACGAGACAGTCGGCGTTGGGACTTCCTTTTATCGAAACGAAGGAGTACGGGGGATTGGAGTATAAGGTATCGGAATATACCATGAGCGAAATCATTGCTTCCATTTATGACGTGATGCGGGAGAGCGGCATCCGGGAAGGGATTTTGTTTTTGGATGAAATCAATTGCGTGTCGGAAACGCTGGCGCCGTCCATGCTCCAGTTTTTACAGTATAAGGTATTCGGCAGGCACCGGGTGCCGGAGGGCTGGGTGATCGTGACGGCGGGGAATCCGCCGGAATATAATAAGTCGGTGCGGGATTTTGACGTGGTAACGATGGACCGTCTGAAAGTGCTGGATGTGGAAGCGGAATACGGGGTATGGAAGGAGTATGCGGGTAACCAGGGGATTCATAATGTGGTTACCAGTTACCTGGAACTGAAAAAGGAGCATTTTTATAAAATAGAGACGACCGTGAAAGGGCGTTCCTATGTGACGGCGAGGGGATGGGAGGATTTGTCCCAAATTCTTACGCTGTACGAGGAAGAAGGGCTGGCGGTGGATGAAACGCTGGTGGGGCAGTACTTGCGCAATGAGCGTGTGGTAAAGGAATTTACCGCATACTATGATTTATACCAAAAGTATAAAAAGAATTACCATGTGGAGGAAATATTAAAGGGTGCGGCTCCGGAGGAGGCGTTTATCCGGGCAAAAGCGGCTTCGTTTGACGAGCGGCTTTCGCTGTTAAGTATGCTGATGGATAAAATGCTGGGGGAAATCAGGGAGCGGATGGAGACGGCGGATTACCTGAACGACCTGATGAATCCGTTAAAGGCACTCCGCGGACTGGCGGAAAAAGGCGGAGACATGGCGTCGGTGACGGAGATGATGGAGCGGCAGGCGGAGGGAAAAAAGAAGCTGGTGGATTCTTTGGGAAAAGCCAATTCCCTGTCGGACGGGGACCGCAGGAAGCACAGGGCAGTCATCCGATTCCTGGAGCAGACGAAAAAGGAATTGTATGCTGGGGATGCGGAAACGGCGGCGGATGCATTCGGGCAGATTAAGAAGAAATTCGGGACGGAGGTTGCCGCCATGAAGGCGGCTACGGCGGCGACAAAGGAAAGACTGCACGGTTTGTTTTCCTTTGTGGAAACGGCTTTTGAGGAAGGAAACGAAATGCTGATACTGGTAACGGAGCTTACCGTAAATACGGCGGGGGCGCGTTTCATTGCCACATTCGGCTGTGAAGATTACCAAAAGCATAACGAAGCGCTGCGGTTGTCCGAGCGCCAGGAAAACCTGATGCTTGAAATAGAAAAACTGGAATTGTGAAAATTGGGATTGTGAAAACCGGAATTGTGATAAGCAGGAACAAAAAAATCGGAATGGGATGGGAAAATGGAAAGGCGGAAAGGAAGTATCAAAACACCGGACGGAGCCATCGGATATACGGTGGAGGACGGAGGGTGGGTCCGGATTACGGATTACGGCGGTACGGATACGGAGGTGCAGGTGCCGGGGCAAATTGAGGGGTATCCGGTAAAAGCCGTTGCAAAAAAGACTTTTTTAAGCAGAAAGCAGTTACGGAAGGTGGTGTTGCCGGATTCGGTGGAAGAAATCGGCGACTGGGCATTTGCTTATTGTTCCAATTTGGAAAATGTGTGGCTGCCGAAGAAGAAAATGAAGCTGGGAAGCAGGATTTTCATGGAGTGTCCGGCGGTAAGGAGGATTTATGCCTACGCTCCCGGATTGGAGCGGGAAGACGGCGGCGGGAAGCAGGGAACCGGAAGCGGCAGGGATGTGGAGGACCAGCAGGCGGCGCTGCTGGCTGCCGGTGCGGGGATGCTCGATACGGAATACCTGATGAATCCGCTGGAGGCGGGGACGGAAGAATGGATCTGCAAGTGGGATGCCAAAATGAATGCCGTCATGGATGAGGAAGACGGCGAAGGCTATACGAAAATGATCCTCTGCGGGGAGGAGGATTATGGAAGCAGTCTGGAGGAGTTTGAGAAAAACAAACGGAAGGGCAAAGTACGTTTGGCTTTCCTGCGGCTGATGAATCCCATTGGTTTGGCGGAGGAGACGGAAAGGAAACTGAAAGAATACCTGACGGCGCATACGAAGGGGTGCGGCAGCGAGGAAAGCTGGGAAGTTCTGTTAAAGGAACATGGGCATGAGCAGGAATATTTCCAAAAATTTGCGGATATCGGCGGGGTAACCGAGGAAAATTTTGACGCCGTATTGTCGGATATGCCGGGGGAATATGCGGAGATGAAGGCATTTTTGATCCGGTATAAATCGGAGAAGATGGAGGAGCAGGATTTTTTTGACGGTCTGTCTTTGGATTGACGGATGGGACTCCGGTAATGCCGTGCAGCGGTTACGACGGGCGCTGCGGTGATAAAACAGGACAGGATTTCGGAGAAGGATTGGGAAAAATAGGGGATAAAACGGGAAAGAAAGGAGAATGCGGGGGATGGAAGACGAACGTTTGATTGAGGATATTTTAAGGCATTTAGATGGGGAAACGCAGATGGGTGTGGTGCGGATGAGTGTGGAAATGGATTTGGGCAGCGATAAGGGGGCTGAAGTTTCCCATAAGTGCTGTAATATGTACGGCAGACCGGCAAACGAGACGGTGGGGCTGCTGGACTGTTACACGGATTTGAATGCCGGCGCGCCGGATAATGAGTAGCAGGGGGAAAACGGGTGACTGCGGAAAAGCGGAGGAATGAATATGCGGACATATGACGGGAACGGGGAAGGAATGGGTATGGAAATTTGTGCGGGAAACGGCAGTAAAATTGACGTGGAAGCCGTAAAGGCGGTGGTGAAGGAAGCCGGAAAGCTGTTCCGGGACAGGGAAGCGGCAGGGCACACCAAGACAAAAGGAGTGGCGGATTACGTGACGGAAGTGGATTTTGCCGTGCAGCAGTTTATTTACGGGAAACTGCAGGAGTTATACCCGGAGGTACAGTTTATGGGGGAGGAAAAATCCAACGAGGAAATTGACCGGGCAGGGCTTGTGTGGGTACTGGATCCGGTGGACGGTACCACGAACCTGATCCATGATTACCGGAACAGTGCGGTTTCGCTGGCGTTTATGGACGGTGGAAGGATTGTTATGGGGATTGTGTACAATCCGTATGCGGACGAGATGTTTTGGGCGGCGCAAGGACAAGGCTGTTACCTGAACGGCAGGCGGGTGCGGGTAAGCAGTGCGGAAAAAATGGGGGAAAGCCTGATTTCCATAGGGACGTCACCCTATTACAAAGCGATGGCGGAGGAAAATTTCCCGGTGTTCCAGGCAATCTTTATGGACTGCCAGGATATCAGGCGTACCGGCTCGGCGGCGTTGGATTTGGCGAATGCGGCATGCGGGAGGATAGAAGGGTATTTCGAACGGGGGCTGAAGCTGTGGGATTTTGCGGCAGGGATGCTGCTGGTGCGTGAGGCGGGCGGACTGGTGTTGGATTACCGGGGCGCGGATGCGGGAACGGGGAATGTGTCGGATATCGTGGCGGGAAACGGACGGATTCCGCGGATATTGGTAGAGGAGTATTTGGGGCGGGTTTGAAATGTATCCCCGAATATATGCTTTGAAATGCTTTTTAAAAACACAGGGATTCGGCTTCCGCTGTTTCCGTGAAAAGAGCGGAAGCCGAATCCCTTGTTATGTTTTTTTACGGTTCCGCCACCAGCAGTTTTTCCAGTTCTTCCACCATTGAATTGATGGTATCTACCTGTTCGGACAATTCCTGTATTTCTTCCTTATTATTTTGCACCATATCTGCGATATTGGCAAACTCCTCATTTTCGGAATGGATACGTCCTGCAATGTCTTCATTAATTTCTACCGTTTCCTGGATAACGCCGCTTTGTATTCCGCGGATTGCTTCTGCCTCATCAATCGCTTCCACGGATTTTCGAAGCAAATCCATCATGGTACGGATTCCTTCCACGGTTTCGAGGATGACCTTATTTTGGTTCATTAACTGCCGTGCATTTTGACTCATAAATTCCGACACATCGTGCGTTCCGCCCTGCACGCGGCTTACGACCTCACCGACTTTCTGCAGGGATTCCTTTGTATTGTCCGCCAAATGTCCGACTTCCTGCGCAACGACGGCAAATCCGCGTCCGGCATCCCCGGCGCGCGCTGCTTCAATGGATGCGTTCAGAGCAAGAAGGTTAATGGATTCCGCAATTTCATTGATGATATCCAGTGTCTTGCCGATTTCCCCCGACTCTGCCAAAAGTTTATCCGTGACTTCTTTTGTCTTGCCCGTGGAACTCTCCACATCCCGGCTCATCCCCATCAGGAGATTTAAGGATTTTTCATTTGCCGTGGAAATTTCCGTCAGTTCTTTGGAAATGTGGTTGACATCCTGCATCTTAAGCTCCATATTGCGGCTGCTTTCTTCCAAATTCAGCAGATTTTTCCGGCTCTGTTCCGATTTATCCATCATTTGGCCGCTGTGCTCCAAAAGATTTTCACTGATTGCAAATAATTGCTGTGTAGAGACGCTTTCCGACTGTGCCGTCCCGACCAGTGATTGGCTGGCTCCGCCCAGTTCCCCGGCAATATGCATGACCTTGTCCAATACATTCTGCACCCGCTCATTGTTTTTTTCCAGTTCTTCTTTTTTCGCTCCGATGAGATGCCGTGAAACCATATGGACAATCAGGTAAATAAACACCATCGTCAGGACCAGGCAAAGAATCCGGTTAATAATTGCGGACTGGTAGATTTCATCCTTTACCGGCAGAAAAGCATCCCCGTCTATCACCCAGGATACCAGCAGTGAAGCCGTAATCTCCAAACTCGTAATTAACACCACTTTTGAATCCAAAAACAGACCCGTTACTACGGTAAATAAAAAGGAAAATGCCCAAAACTCCCTAATCGGCGCCATATACAGCAAAAGATTATACTGTATCAGCATGATGACAATCAAAAAAATTTTACTCCATTTTAGTTTGGATGGTTTTACCACACCGTTTTCGTATCCCGTTTTGATGAAATAAACGGCGATCAGAACATATAAAACATTTGTCAGGTCGCAGAAGATGAATACCCCAAGGCTGATATTTTCGTAAAATCCTGACAGACGGTCCATTGTGCTTGAGAGCCCGCCCAAAAGACAGGTGAGTGTAATGGACAACAGGGTTATTTTATACACTTTGCTGATATAGACGTCCAATGCAGTCATGTTTTTTTGTTCCATCTTTTTCGCCTCCGCCATTTTATATTTTAAATTTTCTTTCTTTAATTATAGTCCGGAAGTAAATGTCATAGAATAGCATATTATGTGATTATTTGCTGATTTTTGCCTTATGGAAAGGTGGGGTAACCATTCAGCCTGAACGGTTACACATGATGGAATTAATATTAAAAAAGTGTTGACAAACAGAAAAAGTGTATGTATAATGATTATTGTTGATGCGCGAGTGGCTCAGTTGGTGGAGCACGACCTTGCCAAGGTCGGGGCCGCGGG
>CANTGP010000199.1 GCA_947653315.1 uncultured Lachnospiraceae bacterium | reverse complement strand
GCAGGGAGATAGAGGAGAAGTGGTTTCAGGGCAGGGAAGCGGAATATGGGATGCTGATGCAAAGGCTGCAATTGCTTAAACAGGAGCAGAATGAAACTTGTGTCCGCCTGCTATAAGTGACAAGCCCCCACCCCTCCCCAGTGAAATATGTGACGACTTACACCGAAAAAAATACGAATCATCTCCAAATATTATCCATGCCGCCCCGCCAAAAAATCCCTCCCGTGCGTCCGCCCCCAAACACAACATTCAGGCTGAATTGTTACCATATGTCAACTCAAGAAGAAGGTTCATATTGACTTTTCTCAATTCAGTTGCTAAAATAAATGTCGAGTGTTGGATGGAAATGGAACGGAGGAGTGCCATGCATAAAAAAGTATTTCAGCTTTTGGTGGATAATACATCGGGCGTTTTGAGCAGGATTTCCGGCCTGTTTTCCAGGCGGGGGTATAATATCGAGAGCATTACGGCAGGCGTGACGGCGGATCCGAGGTATACGCGGATTACGATTGTAACGTCGGGGGATGACGAGATTTTGGATCAAATCGAAAAACAGGTGGAGAAACTGGTGGATGTGCGGGATATTAAGATTTTGGAACCGGATGCCAGTGTCTACCGGGAACTGGTGCTGATTAAGGTGAAAGCGGCGGCGAAGGAACGGCAGGCGGTGATTTCGGTGGCGGATATTTTTCGGGCGAAAATCGTTGACGTGGCGCCGGAAAGCCTTGTGGTGGAGCTGACGGGCGCGCAGTCCAAAATCGAGGCGTTTATCAGTCTGTTAGACGGTTATGAAATCCTGGAGCTGGCAAGGACCGGTATTACGGGACTGGGCCGGGGGATTGAGAACGTGACTTATTTGGAAGATTAATGTCGGTAGGACTGACCTTAGGGGAAACCCTTTCAGTGATAAAGTATTTAAGAAAACAGAGCAAACGGAGGAAATGAGAAATGGCAAATATTTATTATCAGGAAGATTGTAACCTTTCCATGCTGGACGGGAAGACGATTGCCGTAATCGGTTACGGCAGCCAGGGACATGCACATGCGCTGAACGCAAAGGAATCGGGCTGCAATGTGATTATCGGGCTTTACGAGGGTTCCAAATCATGGGCAAAAGCGGAAGCGCAGGGTTTTCAGGTGTATACGGCGGCGGAGGCTGCCAAGAAGGCTGACATCATCATGATTCTGATTAACGATGAGCTTCAGGCGAAAATGTATAAAGAATCCATCGAGCCGAATCTTGAGCCGGGCAATATGCTGATGTTCGCCCATGGCTTTAACATCCATTTCGGACAGATTGTACCGCCCAAGGATGTGGACGTGACGATGATTGCGCCTAAAGGACCGGGCCATACGGTAAGAAGCGAGTATCAGGCGGGCAAGGGCGTTCCCTGTCTGGTTGCCGTTCACCAGGATGCCACGGGTAAGGCGCTTGACATGGCATTGGCATATGCGCTTGCCATCGGCGGTGCAAGGGCAGGCGTTTTGGAAACCACATTCCGTACCGAGACGGAGACGGACCTGTTCGGCGAGCAGGCGGTTCTTTGCGGCGGTGTGTGCGCGCTGATGCAGGCAGGTTTTGAAACGCTGGTGGAAGCGGGCTACGATGCGAGAAACGCATATTTTGAGTGTATCCATGAAATGAAGCTGATTGTGGATTTGATTTACCAGTCCGGTTTCGAGGGAATGAGGTATTCCATTTCCAATACGGCGGAATACGGCGATTACATTACGGGTCCCAAGATTATTACGGAAGAAACGAAGAAGACCATGAAGAAGATTCTTTCCGATATCCAGGATGGTACGTTTGCAAAGGATTTCCTGCTGGATATGTCCCCGGCAGGCGGACAGGCGCACTTTAAGGCGATGAGGAAACTGGCGGCAGAGCATCCTTCGGAGACGGTGGGTAAGGATATCCGTAAGCTGTACAGTTGGAACAACGAAAGCGATAAGCTGATTAATAATTAGGATTCGTTTCGGTATTTTGGAATTTAGATGTCCCTGACATTCCGTCAGGGACATTTGACTTGTCAGGGATGGCGGGTAGGAGGTTATGCGGATGGGAGATTCCGGTTTTTGTGCGGATTCCGGTTCTGTACAGGGGAACGGGAAAATAAAATGGAAGAAAAGACTTATTTTTGCGGGAATTTTTGTTCTGTTGTTTGCCGTGGAATGTCTGATTGCGTTGTATGTGAGGGACCGGTTCATACGCCCTTATGTGGGGGATATGCTGGTGGTGGTTCTTTTGTATTTTTTTATCCGGGTGTTGTTTCCGGACGGAATCGGGCATTTGCCCCTTTGGGTGTTTCTTTTTGCCGCGGCGGTGGAAGTCAGCCAGTATTTTCATTTGGCGGCCCTTTTGGGAGTGGAGCACATACGGGCGGCGCGGCTGGTCCTTGGCTCCACGTTTGACGTAAAAGACCTTGCCTGCTACGGCGCAGGGTGCCTTGTGCTGGTTTTTCTGGAAAAAAAGTGCGGCATGGGGAAACGTTAAGCGGTGCCGGAAGGCGGGACCGGAAAGTATGGGAACGGAAAACAGGGAAAATAAGCGGTAAAGGTCAAAGCTCCTGCGGCAGTCGCCAAATATCCGCACGAGTGCGGCTGCTTGGCTCGTTGCCCGCGGGAAATAAAAAAAGCAGGAAAGGGGCAGACGTAAGATTATGGTATACGATAATATACTGGATGCCATCGGGCATACGCCGATGATACGGTTAAACCGTATGAACAGTAATCCGGAAAATGCGGAGGTGCTCGTAAAATTTGAAGGGTTGAATGTGGGAGGCTCCATTAAGACGCGGACGGCATACAACATGATCCGTCAGGCGGAGAAGGAGGGACTGATTCATAAGGATACGGTCATTGTGGAACCCACCAGCGGGAACCAGGGAATCGGGCTGGCATTAATCGGGGCGGTCAGGGGATACCGCACGGTAATCATTATGCCGGATTCCGTCAGTGAGGAACGCCGGAAACTGGTGCGCCATTACGGGGCGGAAGTGGTACTCATCCATGATGCGGGCAATATCGGGGAGTGTATTGACGAATGCCTTGCCACGGCGGAGCGGATGGCAGAGGAGGATCCTCATGTTTATATCCCGCAGCAGTTTGAAAATCCGGCAAATCCCATGGTACATAAGCACCGCACCGGGCTTGAACTGATGGAGCAGGTGGCGGGACCCATCCACGGTTTCTGCTCCGGCATCGGGACGGGCGGCACCATCAGCGGCATCGGGGAGGTGTTAAAGGCGCAGAACCCGGAAATCCTTATATGGGCGGTGGAACCGGAAAATGCGGCAATTCTTGCAGGGGGAACCATAGGTACCCATTTGCAGATGGGAATCGGCGACGGGCTGATTCCGGGGAATTTGAACCAAAAGATTTATGACGATGTTTACGTGGTTTCCGACGAGGAAGCGATACGCACCGCTAAGGATTTGGCGCGCATGGAGGGCATCATGTGCGGTATTTCCAGCGGAACCAACGTGGCGGCGGCATTAAAGATGGCGGAAAAGCTGGGGAAGGGGAAAACGGTGGTTACGGTACTGCCCGACACGGCGGAACGGTATTTTTCCACGCCGTTGTTCGCATAAGGATTGCATCCTTACAGCATGGAGCGGCAGTAGCCGATGAAGGTGTCCATGGCGCTGCTTATAGGCAGGGTGGACGGATATGCGAAACCGATTTGGCGTTTCGGAATCCTGTGGTTTAGGGGGAGTTCCCGCAGGGTTCCGTTTTTTATGTCTTCCTTTACGAAATCGCTGATGACGCAGGCGATGCCGAGCCCGGCGCGGGCAAAGTCCATGGACAGGTCCATGTTGTTGACCTCAATGACATGGGAAAGCCCGATGCCGTGGCGGGAAAGGAAGCCGTCCGTATGCTTGCGGGATATGTTGTTCCTGTCCAGCATAATGAAGGTGGCTTCCCGGAAAACCGCGTCTTCTTTCGTGGAACGGTGTTCCGGCATTCCGTCCGTGCGTGCGGTCAGGAAAGGGGCGAGGTAAGCATCGGTGGCCACGAAAATGTCCGCAATGCTTTTTAACGGCAGATAGGTGACGGTATGGCCGACAGCGGAAGCCGGGGAGACCGGAGCGCCGTTTGGTGCGGTATCCGGGATTCCCACCAGCCCGATATCGATGGAAGCGTTTTGCAGGGCGGCGATGGTTTCAAAAGTGGGGCGGCACGAAATGGTGATTTTGATGTTGGGGTTTTGGGGGATAAAGGTTTTTAACAGGGGGAGCAGGACATATTTGCAGAGTGTGGTGCTCACGCCGATGGAAAGGCGGCGGATGTCCTGTCCCTGCGCGGCGCGCAGCGATTCTTCGCCGGATTGTAATGCCGTAAGCGCTTCTTCCACATGGCGGCAGAGCAGTTCGCCTTCCGGTGTTAAGGAGACGCCGCGGGAGGTGCGGCAAAACAGGACGGCGCCCAGGTTTTCTTCCAGGCGGGAAATTGATTTGCTGACGGCAGGCTGGCTGATGTAGAGTTTTTTTGCCGCGGCGGAAAGATTGCGGCATTTTGCCACTTCGTAAAAGATGCGGTAAAGGTTTAAGTTCTGTTCCATGAAAATCCTGCTCCTTTTTGGTCTAATTTTCAGTAATTATAGCATGACGTTTCCATAACTACAAGTTATAATGGATATGAACAGATACTATTTTTCATTTCCGGCGGGATGTGATACAATTTATGACAGTCAGGAATTGTTTGTAAGAATTGTTAAGCAGGGAAAAACACAAGGACAGGAGGAACGGGAACATGGGAATGACAATGACCCAGAAGATTTTGGCGGCACATGCCGGACTGGAACGGGTGGAGGCCGGACAGTTGATTGAGGCGGACTTGGACTTAGTGCTCGGAAATGACATTACGAGTCCGGTTGCCATTAAGGAAATGGAAAAAATGAAGGTGGAAGGCGTATTTGACAAGGACAAAATTGCGCTGGTGCCGGACCATTTCGTACCGAATAAGGACATTAAGTCGGCGGAGCACTGCAAGTGTGTGAGGGAATTTGCCTGCCGCAATGAAATTACGAATTATTTTGAGGTTGGGGAAATGGGCATCGAACACGCGCTGCTGCCGGAGAAAGGGCTGACGGTGGCAGGGGATGTCATTATCGGCGCTGACTCCCATACCTGTACATACGGCGCGCTGGGGGCATTTTCCACCGGTGTGGGAAGTACGGATATGGCGGCAGGCATGGCGACGGGAAAGGCATGGTTTAAGGTACCGGGTGCGATAAAATTCAACCTTGTGGGCAAACCGCAGCAATGGGTTGGCGGCAAGGACGTAATCCTTCATATCATCGGAAAAATCGGTGTGGACGGCGCGCTGTACAAGTCCATGGAATTTACGGGCGAAGGCATTGCGAACCTGTCCATGGACGACCGTTTCACCATCGCCAACATGGCAATCGAAGCAGGGGGCAAAAACGGGATTTTCCCGGTGGATGATTTGGCAAAAGCCTATATGAAAGAGCATTCCCAAAAGCCGTATACGGTATACGAAGCGGATGAAGATGCGGTATATGACGAGGAATACACCATCGACTTAAGCACCCTGCGCCCGACGGTGGCATTTCCCCATCTGCCGGAGAATACGAAAACCATTGACGAAATCAAGGAAGACATCAAGATTGACCAGGTAGTCATCGGTTCCTGTACCAACGGCCGGCTGGACGACCTGCGCATGGCGGCAAAAGTGCTGGCGGGCAGGCATGTGGCAAAAGGAATGCGCTGTATCATTATTCCCGCCACACAGGCAATCTACTTACAGGCAATGGAAGAAGGGCTTTTGAAGACCTTTGTGGAGGCCGGTGCGGTTGTCAGCACGCCCACCTGCGGTCCCTGCCTTGGCGGATATATGGGAATCCTTGCGGAAGGTGAGCGCTGCGTTTCCACCACGAACCGTAATTTCGTGGGGCGCATGGGACACGTGAAATCGGAGATTTACCTTGCCAGTCCTGCGGTTGCGGCGGCAAGCGCCGTTACGGGGAAAATATCCTGTCCCTGCCAGTTATAGGAGCGGGCAAAACCAAACGGCAAACCTGCCGCCGCGCCGCCCCGCAGGTCAAGGTATGGAGAAACGCGGCGCAGAAATAAGGAATAAGG
>CANTGP010000198.1 GCA_947653315.1 uncultured Lachnospiraceae bacterium | reverse complement strand
TCACCTGTTGTTGAACTTTTCGCCCAAGCAAAAGAATCACTAGCCGTAAGCCTCTTGCCTTTTCTATTATAGGGATAAATTTTCGATAAATCAATAATATAATTGTGAAATCTTTTGCCATCTATTAAAGATTTCTAAATTTTTTCTTGGAAACAGTAGATTTTTAGTCCTTAAGCATTGTATAATACATAGGTTGTTTTATGAGATGACAAGCGCATGTTTCCATGCACAAAACAAGAAGGAGGAAAACAAATGCCCGTAAAATACGTGTTCGTCACAGGCGGTGTGGTATCCGGCTTAGGAAAGGGAATCACGGCAGCGTCCCTTGGCAGGCTGTTAAAAGCCCGTGGTTACAAAGTCACCATGCAGAAATTCGACCCATATATCAATATTGACCCCGGTACCATGAATCCCATCCAGCACGGGGAAGTTTTCGTCACCGACGACGGTACGGAAACGGATTTGGACTTAGGGCATTACGAACGGTTCATCGACGAAAATCTGGACAGGAATTCCAACGTCACAACCGGAAAAATCTACTGGTCCGTCCTCCAAAAAGAACGCCGGGGGGATTACGGCGGCGGCACCGTTCAGGTGATTCCCCATATTACGAACGAAATTAAAAGCCGGTTTTACCGGAATTTTACCGATACGGAAACAAGGATTGCCATTATTGAAGTAGGAGGCACCGTGGGAGACATCGAAAGCCAGCCTTTCCTTGAATCCATCCGCCAGTTCCAGCACGAAGTAGGACGGGAAAACGCCATCCTGATCCATGTTACCCTCATCCCTTACCTGCGCGCTTCCCAGGAAATGAAAACGAAACCGACACAGGCAAGCGTAAAGGAACTGCAGGGAATGGGAATACGCCCCGACATTATCGTATGCCGGAGCGAACATCCTTTGGATCAGGGTATCAAGGACAAAATCGCCCTGTTCTGCAACGTATCCAACGACCGTGTCCTGCAAAACCTTGACGTGGAATATTTATACGAGGCGCCGCTTGCCATGGAAAAGGAACATTTGGCACAGGTTGCCTGCGAATGCCTGCACCTGCCCTGTCCCGAACCGGACCTTTCCGACTGGACGGCAATGGTAGATGCCCTACGCACCCCTTCCGGCGATGTCACCATTGCCCTGGTAGGAAAATATACCCAGTTGCATGATGCCTATATCAGTGTCGTGGAAGCGCTAAAACACGGCGGTATTTCCAACCGCGTCAACGTCCATATCCAATGGGTGGATTCGGAAACCGTTTCCGATGAAAATGCGGACGGTATCCTGCACGGTGCGGACGGCATCATCGTCCCCGGCGGTTTCGGCGACCGCGGCATCGACGGCATGATTGCCGCAATCCGTTATGCCAGAACCCAAAAGATTCCGTTCCTCGGACTCTGCCTGGGTATGCAGCTTTCCATCGTGGAATATGCCCGCCATGTGGTCGGATACCACGACGCCCACAGTGTGGAGCTTGACCCTTCCACCACCCATCCCGTCATCGCGCTTATGCCGGACCAAAACGGCGTGGAGGATATCGGCGGCACGCTGCGGCTCGGCTCCTATCCCTGCGTACTGGAAGATCATTCCAGGGCATACGCGCTGTACGGGGAAAAGACCATCCACGAAAGGCACAGACACCGCTATGAGGTAAACAACGATTTCCGGGCGGTACTTACGGAGCACGGCATGAAACTGTCCGGGATGTCCCCGGACGGACGCATTGTGGAAATGTGCGAAATACCGGAACACCCGTTTTTCGTTGCCACACAGGCACACCCGGAATTAAAATCAAGACCCAACAGGCCCCATCCCCTGTTTTGCGGTTTTATTGCCGCTGCCAGGGAATACAAAGGCAGCACTGCGGACCGGACCGCCGGAGCTTTCGGCACCAAACGTCCATGACAGTGCGGCGGAACCGTTACGGAAATGAGGCGAACCATGAACATAGGATTTGACAATCAAAAATACTTAAAAATGCAGTCGGAACATATTAAAGAACGGATTGCCCAGTTCGGTGACAAACTGTATTTGGAATTCGGCGGCAAACTGTTTGACGACTACCATGCTTCCAGGGTCCTTCCGGGTTTCCAACCGGACAGTAAACTGAACATGCTGCTCCAATTAAAGGAGCAGGCGGAAATCGTCATTGTCATCAGCGCGGACGCCATAGAGAAAAACAAGCTGCGGGGCGACTTGGGCATCACTTACGATTTGGATGTCCTGCGCCTGATTGACGCTTTCCAATCCATAGGATTGTTTGTGGGAAGCGTGGTCATTACACAATATGCCGGGCAATCCGCGGCAGAACATTTCCGTGAACGCCTTTCCAACCTTGGAATCCAATCCTACCTGCATTACGTCATCGAGGGCTATCCAAGCAATATCGACCATATCGTCAGTGAGGAAGGCTACGGGAAAAACGACTATATCGAGACATCCAAACCGCTGGTCATCGTCACCGCCCCCGGACCCGGCAGCGGCAAAATGGCCACCTGCCTTTCCCAGCTCTACCACGAACATAAGCGGGGAATCAAGGCAGGCTATGCAAAATTTGAAACCTTCCCCATATGGAATCTGCCCCTGCGCCATCCGGTAAACGTGGCATATGAGGCGGCGACCGCGGATTTAAACGACGTCAACATGATAGACCCCTTCCATTTGGAGGCTTACGGGGAAACCACGGTCAACTACAACCGCGACATCGAAATTTTTCCCGTGCTGAACGCCATGTTTGAACAGATTTTGGGATACAGCCCTTACAAATCGCCTACGGACATGGGCGTCAACATGGCGGGTAACTGCATCACCGACGACGAAGTATGCCGGAAAGCCTCCCAGCAGGAAATCATCCGCCGCTATTACCAGGCACTTTACGACCAAAAAAAAGACCGCCTGGGCGCCAGGGAAACGGTATACAAGCTGGAACTCCTCATGAAGCAGGCATCCATCCGCATTGAAGACCGGAAAGTCGTTCCCGCCGCCATGATGCGCCAGGAAAATACCGGCCATCCGGCAGTGGCCATCGAACTTCCGGACGGTCTGATTCTCACCGGAAAGACCTCGGACTTACTGGGCGCATCCGCCGCTGCGCTGCTCAATGCGTTAAAAACCCTGGGCGGCATAGAGCATAACAGGCATTTGGTATCCCCGGCTTCCATAGAACCGATACAGACCTTAAAGACGGACTACCTGGGCAGCCGCAATCCCCGCTTACATACGGATGAAATCCTGATTGCCCTTTCCGCCAGCGCCGCCGATGATGCCAATGCACGGCTGGCGCTTTCCCAACTTCCGAAACTGAAGGGATGTGAAGTCCATTCCACCGTCATCCTGTCTTCCGTGGATGAGAATACCTTCCGTAAGCTGGGTATGCACCTGACCTGTGAGCCGGTATATGAAACGAATAAAATATTCCATAGATAATACTTTTTCAAACATGCATTGGATTGTGCTTTAAGCGCCTTCCAATGCATTCAGTTTCTCCACCAAAGCCTTCACATCCTCCATGGTAATTCCCGTTTCCACGCTTCCGAAACCTACCGCGCCGCGCAAAGGCATGTACCGCATCATGGCTTCCTGCATTTCCACGGATATGGCTTCCGCCCCGCTTCCCTCCCCGGCTTCCTCCGGCGCAAAGTTCACGCTGCCTGCCATGGCTTCCATCACCATTGCTTTGGCTTCCGGGTTCTTAAAAATGTCTTCCATGATGGAGTCCGTGGTATACACCATGGGCAGCCTTACGGTGGACTCCACCGTCACGGTCTGTGTCAGCACGATATCGCGGGAAGACTTTCCGATCATGATTTCAAACGTACCGCTTTCCACATGCCAGTCCTTAATCTGCACATTATAATAAGCGAATGCCCGCTTGGACAAAACAAACGTCACCGTTTTCGTTTCTCCCGGTTCCAGTTCCACTTTGGCAAAGTCTTTCAGTTCTTTCACCGGACGGATCACGCTGCTCTCCTTATCCCCCACATAAAGCTGGACGATTTCCTTCCCTGCCATCTTCCCGCTGTTGGTCACGTCCACGGAAACCGTCAGGCTGTCCGTATCCTTCATGCATCCGGTACTGAGCTTCAGGTTGGAATACGTGTATTCCGTATAGGACAACCCGTGCCCGAAGGGGAACAATACCTCCATCCTCTTTTTGTCGTAATAACGGTATCCCACGAAAATTCCTTCTTTATACTCCACGGTATTGCCCTCGCCGGGGAAATTCAGATAGGACGGATTGTCTTCCAGTTTTACGGGAAATGTCTCCGGCAGTTTCGCGCTGGGATTTACTTTCCCGAACAGGATATCATATTCCGCACCGCCTACCGCCTGTCCGCCCAAATACGCTTCCACCACGCCTTTTACGCTGTCAATCCACGGCATTTCCACGGGGGAACCGTTATGGAGCACCACCACCACATTGGGCTGTACGGCAGCCACCTGACGGATTAATTCATTTTGGCATTCCGGCATACGCATATGCTTCCGGTCAAACCCTTCCGACTCAAAAGCATCGGGCAGACCCGCAAATATCACTGCCGCTTCCGCCTGTTTGGCACACTCCACGGCTTCTGCCAGCAGCGCGCCGTCAATCCGGTCTTCCTCGTCGCGGAAACCCTGCGCATAGCTGACCGACGGATTTCCCGCCGCCGCATCCATCGCCGAAGTTACCTTATGGCTGTTAATATGGGAGCTGCCGCCGCCCTGATAGCGGGGTTCTTTGGCATATTTCCCGATAAAGGCGATTTTCTTTCCTTCCTGCAGGGGAAGAATACCGTCGTTTTTTAACAGGACAATGGTTTCCTCCGCCACTTTCCTAGCCGTCTCATGGTCCTTATCCCTGTCAAAAACAGCCTCCGTATCCCTGTTCTCCGCATAGCGGAATACAATATTCAAAATCCGCTCCACTGCCCGGTCCAAAACGCTTTCCTCAAGCGTCCCTTCCTTCACCGCTTCCACAATCAACCGATCATTACTGCCGCCCGAAGAAGGCATTTCCAGTTCCAGCCCTGCCTTTAAATCGGCAACCCTGTCATTGACCGCGCCCCAATCGCTCATCACATAACCGTCAAATCCCCACTCGTCCCTGAGCACATCCGTCAGGTACTTCCGGTTCTCCGCGGCATACACACCGTTTATTTTATTATAGGAGCACATCACCGTCCAAGGTTTCTGCTCCCGGACCGCCCCTTCAAACGCCGCCAGGTAAATTTCCCGCAGCGTGCGTTCGTCCATTTCCGCCGATACGGACATCCTGCGTGTTTCCTGGTTGTTTCCAAGGAAATGCTTGATACTCGTTCCCACGTTTTTGCTTTGGATACCCTTTACCAAAGCTCCTGCCGTCTGCGATGCCAAAACGGGATCTTCGGAATAATATTCAAAGTTCCTGCCGCAAAGAGGCGAACGTTTAATGTTTACCGCCGGTCCCAGGATGACGCTGACACCTTCCGCCTGGCATTCATTCCCTAAGACCTCACCCATTTCCGTCAGGAGTTCCCGGTTAAAAGATGCCGCCGTGCCGCAGCCCGCCGGAAAGCATACTGCCTTGATACTTTCGTTGACCCCTAAATGATCCGCCTTGTCATCCTGTTTGCGCAGCCCGTGCGGTCCGTCGGATACCATGGATGCCGGAATCCCCAAACGTTCCACCGGCTCCGTATGCCAGAAATCCGCACCAGAACACATGGAAGCCTTTTCTTCCAAAGTCATTTCCGCCACCAGTTGCCTGATTTTTTCCAATGTCATTTTGTTTCCTGCTCCTTTCTTTTTTGTGGGACAGTTTGTAATTTTTAAGTACTGCTTTTATATTAACACAGAATCGGGGTGCTGGGAAGCGGATGAGGATTGTAAAGGTTGCAAAATGACGTTGTTTTTTGAGAAACAATCGCAAGAAATTGCGAAAGTTCATTGAAAAGGAACGTATGTTGTGGTATCCTGAAAGAGTTAGAGTCTATTTGGGAGATGTTAATGGAAGATATGTGTTTGTTGTGCAGAGTGAGTAAGCAGATATAGGTGATTCAGACCTTGGGGCTACGAGAGAACCAGGCGTGTCACAGATCACCTTAGAGGCAACAGATATGGGGCGACCATTGTATGAAAAATATGGAT
>CANTGP010000197.1 GCA_947653315.1 uncultured Lachnospiraceae bacterium | reverse complement strand
GATACGCCCCGAATGCAGCGATATCCCGAAAATCCACACGCTCATAGTCCTCCCAAAGAGGCGATTACATTGCGGAGTTCTCTGGCATCTTCTTTTACTCCCACGGCAAAGCTCCGGGATTCCTTGGTGCTGTCCAGTTTGTATAAAGGAGATTCCTTATTCAGCTTAACGATGGAATTATATATGCTGCGGAGTTCACTCTTTTTATGGGTATCATAACGGGAAGAACTCTTTGGCGCATATGATGTCATATAATAATTATATACAGTGTTAAGCGAAATACTGTTATATGCCATGACACTCCCCTCCTTTCGTCCTTGAAATCATACTTTCGCGGGAATCTGTTCCCGTGCAGGTGAACGGAACCGCCGGATGCTTTCCGTTCGTCCTCGTATTAGGGTGCAACATAGTTTTCTTACATTATATCATATTTATCGGTAAGAAAACAGGAAAAATATAGGGGGAGCATAAATTTTTTTTTGTTTTTTACGGTTTATTTTTTAAGGATATGCCGTCCCCCGCCGTAATTTCCAGTTGGAAACCGCAGATGCCTTTCTCCCCGTTCCCTGTAAAATGAATGGTTCCCGTTCCGGCTGTTACGGCAATTTCCTCCGTGGCAAGCGTCCCGTCCTCCCCGGAGAGGACCGTTGCCGTCCCGCAAAAGAATCCCTTCCTTGCGTCCGCGTCGCTTTCCAACACCAAGCTGAACTGATACCCTTGCGTCCAAAAAATTAAGGAAACCGGTTGACTTCCCGCTGTTTCTATGGTATAGTAACCAAACAAGATTTAGTTACAGGTCTTTTTTTTATGCTCAAAAATTGGAGGAAAAATAAATGCGTACGAGAATCACATTGGCATGTACAGAATGCAAACAGCGTAACTACAACACAACAAAAGATAAGAAAACACATCCCGACCGGATGGAAATTAAAAAATACTGCAAATTCTGCAGAACCCACACATTACACAAAGAAACGAAGTAAAGGCAGTCTGTATTTTGGAAAGGAGTACATTATGGGAGATTCCGCAAAGACAGATAAAACGCCGAAGCCGAATTTTTTTCAGGGTGTAAAAACGGAATTTAAGAAAATTGCTTGGCCGGACAAGGATTCGCTGCTTAAGCAGTCCGTTGCGGTTGTCTGCATTTCCGTGGTGGCAGGCGCAATCATCGCCGTACTTGATTTTCTGTTCCAGTATGGCATTGATTTCCTGACGACATTATAGAGTGGGGGCGAATAGATGGCAGAGGCAAACTGGTATGTAGTGCATACCTATTCCGGATATGAAAATAAAGTCAAGGCCAATATTGAGAAGACCATCGAAAACAGGCATTTGGAGGAAGAAATCCTGGAAGTCCGCGTTCCCATGCAGGACGTGGTGGAAATGAAGAACGGCGCCAGGAAAAATGTCCAGAAAAAGATGTTTCCGGGATATGTCCTGATCAATATGGTAATGAATGACGACACTTGGTATGTGGTCAGAAATACAAGGGGCGTAACGGGCTTCGTGGGACCGGGAAGCAAACCGGTGCCGCTTACGGAAGCAGAGATGAAACCCCTCGGCATTAAGATGGAAAATGTCTCCGTGGATTTCGGGGAAGGAGATTCCGTAGCGGTCGTGGCCGGCGTTTGGAAAGATACGGTCGGTATTGTCCAAAGGATGGATTACGGCAAACAGACGGCGACCATCAACGTGGAGCTGTTCGGCAGGGAGACACCGGTCGAAATCGGTTTCGCGGAAGTAAGAAAGATGGAATAAAAAAGGCAATCAGGGAAATGAAGCCTTTAAGTTGGTATTTATGCCGTATTCCGGCTTAAATATAGTAGTTACTGAGTAGTTCCGGTTTGCTCCGGGACAGTGGGAGCAGGAACCCTTTTTCATCGGGGGAATGCGCCATACCACAATATTTTAGGAGGTAGCCAAAATGGCAAAGAAAGTAGAAGGATACATTAAGTTACAGATTCCTGCCGGCAAAGCGACACCGGCTCCGCCGGTTGGTCCCGCACTTGGACAGCATGGCGTGAATATCGTTGAATTTACGAAGCAGTTCAATGCAAGGACAGCGGATAAGGGTGATCTGATCATTCCGGTTGTAATTACCGTGTATGCGGACAGAAGTTTCAGTTTTGTTACAAAGACTCCGCCTGCGCCGGTGCTTTTGAAAAAGGCATGCAACATTAAGTCCGGTTCCGCAACACCGAACAAGACAAAAGTTGCCAAGATTTCCAAGGAAAAAGTAAAGGAAATCGCGGAAATGAAAATGCCTGATTTGAATGCCGCATCTTTGGAAGCGGCAATGAGCATGATTGCCGGTACGGCAAGAAGCATGGGAATCACAGTGGAAGATTAACAAGTAAAGAGTGGGAGGCGCAATGCCGTTTGAACCATAGGAGGAATTGATAATGAAACATGGAAAAAAATATAATGAGGCTGCAAAACAGGTAGACCGTTCCGTTCAGTATGAGCCTGCGGAGGCAATTTCGCTGGCAAAGAAAACATCGGTGGCAAAATTTGATGAAACCATCGAAGTCCACATCAGGACAGGATGCGACGGACGCCATGCAGAGCAGCAGATCCGCGGCGCCGTTGTATTGCCCAACGGTACGGGTAAGGAAGTAAAGGTACTGGTTTTCGCAAAAGGCGACAAAATTGCGGAAGCGGAAGCGGCAGGAGCCGATTTCACGGGTGGGGATGAACTCATTCCGAGAATCCAAAATGACGGATGGCTGGATTTCGATGTCGTGGTTGCAACACCGGATATGATGGGTGTGGTAGGTCGTCTCGGTAAGGTGCTCGGACCTAAAGGTTTGATGCCCAACCCGAAGGCAGGAACCGTAACCATGGACGTAACGAAAGCGGTTAAGGATATCAAGGCAGGTAAAATTGAGTACAGGCTGGATAAGGCAAACATTATCCATGTGCCGATCGGAAAGGCTTCTTTTACGGAAGAACAGTTGCAGCAGAACTTCAATGCACTGATGGAAGCAATCGTAAAAGCAAGACCGTCGGCATTAAAGGGCCAGTTCTTAAGAAGCATTACCCTGTCTTCCACCATGGGACCGGGCGTGAAAGTTAGCGTAGCGAAATTCTAAGGGAATAAAAGCCATCTGCCGGTCCGGGACCGCAGGTGGCTTTTTTATTGCACAGCCCCGTGCAGAGGAAGATGCCGCTAAAGCGGTGCACGGGGCGCGCGGCGGGTAGGGGAGAAAAACTTTCCCCCGATACAGAATCGTAAAGGGGAAGGGTCAGGAGCGCAGCATGAAGAAACGGAAAAAGCGGAAAAACCTAAAAAAATCCAAAAACCGTAAACGTCAAAGCCGTTTGGGCAGGTTATTGGCTGTTTTCTGTACGACTTTCATCAGCGTGGTTCTTATGGGAACGACGGTGTTTTTCCTATGTCATGTAAGGAAAGCGGGAGAGGAGGGCGGAACGCGGCAGGCGGAAGGGGAAAAGGTACAGGAAAATCCTACGGCGGGTGGAACCCTGCAGGAAGTACTTCCGCAGGAGCCGGAACAAAAGCAGCAGACACAGGACCTTTTGGAAAATCCGTTGCCGGAGGAATCCGAAACCGAACCGGAGCCGCAGGGGAAATATGCGGATATTTTGGCGGACAGTGAGTATATGCAGGCGAACCGCATTTATGCAAAGGAGACGGCGGAGGACGGGAAAGTGACGCTTGTTTTTGCAGGAGATATCCTTTTCGATCCCGGTTACAGCATTATGGCGAAAATGCTGCAAAGGGAAGGGGGAATCCATGACAGTATTTCCGAAGACCTGATGGCGGAGATGCAGAACGCGGATATTTTTATGGTGAACAATGAATTCCCTTATTCTAACAGGGGGACGCCCACACCGGAAAAACAGTTTACGTTCCGCGCGAAGCCGGAATCCGCGGAAATTCTGCATGAAATGGGGGCGGATATCGTATCCCTTGCCAACAACCATGCGTATGATTACGGGGAAGAAGCGTTTTTGGATACCATGGAAACGCTGCAGAATACGGGGATTCCTTTCGTGGGTGCGGGACGCAATTTGGAGGAAGCCTCGGCTCCCGTTTATTTCATAGCGGGCGATGTTAAAATCGCCGTGGTGTCCGCCACCCAAATAGAACGGCTGGATAATCCCGATACCAAAGGGGCCACCGAAACCACGGCGGGTGTATTCCGCTGCTGGAATCCGGCAAACCTGTTGGAAAAGGTAAAGGAAGCCAAGGAAAACAGTGATTTTGTCATTGTTTACATCCATTGGGGGACGGAAAACACGGACGAGCCGGACTGGGCGCAGTTAGACCAGGCACCGAAAATCGCGGATGCGGGGGCGGACCTCATTATCGGCGACCATTCCCACTGTTTGCAGCCCATCCAGTACGTAAACGGCGTACCGGTGGTGTACAGCCTCGGAAATTTTCTGTTTAATTCCAAGGAACTGGATACTTGTCTGGTGAAAGCGGTGGTAACGGAGGAAGGACTGGAAAGCCTGCAATTCCTTCCCGCATTGCAGAAAAACTGCAGCACGTCCATGCTTTACGGGGGAGAAAAGGAGCGGGTGCTTGCTTACATGCGCTCCATATCGCCGCATGTGAACATTGACGGGGAAGGGTACATCTCCCAATGACAATGTAACGGCTCAGGGTAAGTTGTTGTTACCGGATAATAACTTTTTACGGGAAAAAACTTGACAAACCCCGTTCCATACCGTATAGTAAATACTGCCGAAGACAGTAGGTGTCACGGAAATGACCGGATGGAAACCGGATTTCGCATGACGTAAAGGAAACAAAGTCTGCCTACCGAGGAAAAGAGTTTATTTGTTATGACATAAAACCTTTCCGTCTTTGTGTGTACTTCAAGGAGGAAAGGATTTTCTTTTATAATGGAACAGAACTCCTTTCGGCAGAACAATCTATAAGGAGGTAAAGAAAGTGGCAAAGATTGAATTGAAACAGCCCATTGTGGAAGAAATTTCGGCAAGCATTAAAGATGCCCAGTCCGTAGTTCTTGTGGACTACCGTGGACTTACGGTAGAGCAGGACACCAGGCTCCGCAAGGAATTGCGTGAAGCCGGGATTACTTACAAAGTTTACAAGAACACCATGATGAATTTCGCGTTCAAGGGAACGGATTGCGAAGCGCTTGTTCCGTATTTGGAAGGTCCCAGCGCCGTAGCTATTTCCGGGACGGATGCTACCGCACCTGCAAGGGTATTGTGCAAATTTGCGAAAGACGCTCCCAAACTGGAAGTGAAGGGCGGTATCGTGGAAGGCGTTGCATATGATGCGGCAGGCATTGCGGACATCGCAAAGATTCCTTCCAGGGACGAACTTATTTCCAAACTGCTTGGAAGCCTGCAGTCCCCGATTACGAATTTCGCCCGCGTTATGAACCAGTTGGCGGAAAAAGGCGGAGCGGCGGCAGCGGCAGCCGGTGCGGAACCGGCGGCAGAGGCTCCTGCTGAAGAAGCGGCGCCTGCAGCAGAGTAAGCAGCAAACGGGAAACCGGAAAATGAAAAAAATGGAACAATAAATGCAAACAGAATGAAAATGAAAATTCGGAATTCGGCATCCAAAAACATGACATTAAAAAGGGATTATGTATTTCGGATAAAAAAATGGAGGTAAACAAGAATGGCAAAATTAACAGCTCAGGAATTGATTGATGCAATCAAAGAGTTATCCGTATTGGAATTGAATGATTTAGTAAAAGCATGTGAGGAAGAATTCGGCGTATCCGCAGCGGCAGGCGTTGTAGTTGCACAGGCGGCAGACGGCGGTGCGGCAGCGGCAGAGGAGAAAACGGAATTTGACGTAGAACTTACCGAAGTAGGCCCGAACAAGGTTAAGGTTATCAAAGTGGTACGTGAAGCTACCGGTCTTGGCCTGAAAGAAGCAAAAGACCTTGTTGATTCCGCTCCCAAGACATTGAAAGAGGGTATCTCCAAGGATGAGGCTGAAGAACTGAAAACGAAACTGGAAGCAGAAGGAGCAAAGGTTACGGTTAAGTAATCGGGGCTATCCGGTTTGATACGGCGCCTGCATGTGTGCAGGCACCGTTTTTTTTATGCACAGCCCCGTGCAGAGGAATATGCCGCCAAGGCGGCGCACGGGGCGCGCGGCGAGTAGGGGAGAAAAAACTTCCC
>CANTGP010000196.1 GCA_947653315.1 uncultured Lachnospiraceae bacterium | reverse complement strand
AAATCGTTATCAATTTTCCAATAATCAATCATTTCATAAGGAGCATTTTAAGCGGTATGCAAATTATTCGATGGAGGAAATGATAAATGCCATAAACAATATAGAGCCTGATGTGGTGTTTATTGAGGCCAGGGAAGACAGCTTTGTGGAATATGGCGTTGTGGACGGACCGATAGATATGTGTATCGCATACTGTTACTGCATGGATAAAAATATTCCCGTCGAAATGATTGATTATTGGAAAATTGATAACGATTTTAAGGAAAACACAACTACAAATGAGCGGGATGATTGCATACATGAGAATATTATGGAAAAGCGGAATCTTTATAAGAATCAAAGGATATTGGTAATATGCGGCTTTGGGCATTTGAACGCACAAACGAACCGGCTGATTAAAAGTGGTGGTCAAAGCGAATCAATTTCCCATAGGTCGTCTCTTTTTGATAAAGCTGATAAAGAAACATTGGATTTTACATATCCAGGCCAAATATGTGACGTATGGGAACGGCGGGTTCTCTTTTACGGACATACGGTGCCTAAATTGGTTCAGGCGGATGACACCTTGAATGAGGATACAAAAGCATCCTGGGTCGAGGACAAAAACAATACTTTCTATAACAGCCAAATGAAATATTGTGAATTGTTTCAAAACAATAAACTGTATATAGATTAGTACTCCATCCAGCCAGAGCGTGTTTGAAAATTATAGCATTCCCTTTTACTTTACCCAGCACGGGAGGGATTTTTTGGCGGGGCGGCGGCAGCGGGATTGCCTGTCCCGAATCCTTATAAAATAGAAACTATGTCAACGGTCCAAGGAGGTTTCCATGCGCACATTCCGATTTATCCTGCAATACATAAAAAAACACCGTTTCCAATACATTGCCGGAATCCTGACACTCTTTGTCGTGGATTTTGCAAACCTTTACATCCCGGAGCTGACGGGGACGGTTACGGACGGGCTGGCGGCGCGCACGCTTGGCTGGGACGGGGTGGTTTCCTGCCTGGTTTCCATTTTCGTGCTGGGACTTACGCTGGCAGCAGGCCGCTTCCTGTGGCGTTATTTTCTTTTCGGCGCTTCCCGCTCCATCGAGAAGGAACTGCGCAACGATATGTTCGGGCATCTCGAAAAAATGAGTGTGGAATATTACAATGAGCATAAGACCGGCGACCTGATGACCCGTTTCACCAGTGACCTGAATGCGGTCCGCATGTCCATCGGTCCGGCGGTTATCTGTGTGTTCGATGCTTCCGTTATGACCGTTATGGTGATCTGCCAAATGATGTTCTACGTGGATGTAAAGCTGACGCTGCTTGCGGTCATCCCCATGCTTTTTATTTGTGCCGGGGAAATTTATTACGGGAAAATCATACATGCCCGTTTCCTGAAACGTCAGGAAGCGGTTTCCGGACTCACGGATTTTGTGCAGGAGAGTTTTTCCGGCGTAAGGGTAATCAAAGCATTTGTCCGTGAGCGCGCGCAGCTTCGCGCCTTTGCAAAGGCAAACCGGAACAGCATGGAAAAAAACCTGGACGTAGTCCGTCTGCAGTCCGTGGTCATGCCGCTTTTGGATGTGGTGATCGGGCTGTCCGCGTTGATTACCCTCGTTTACGGCGGTTATCTGGCATTGGTGGGGGATATCACGCTGGGGCGTTTTGTTGCGTTTAACCAGTATATCAATATGCTCGTCTGGCCCATGCTTGCCTGCGGGGATGCCATTAACATGTTTTCCCAGGGGGCGGCTTCCCTCCGCCGTATCCAGGAAATTCTTGACGAAAAACCGGAAATTTTTGACAGGGAAGATGCCCTGGAAGTGGATTGGATGAAAGGGGACATTGAACTGGATCATCTGACATTCCTGCACCGGGGGCACAGTGAACCGACCTTAAAGGATATCAGCCTTTCCGTTCCGGCAGGAACCACATTGGCAATTATCGGGCGTACCGGCAACGGGAAATCCACCCTGGTCAATCTTTTGCTCCGTCTTTACCGTACCAAACCGGGGATGATTCGGATTGACGGCAGGGATATCAATCAAATCCCGTTAAAGACGCTGCGGGAAAACATTGCTTATGTGCCGCAGGATAATTTTCTGTTTTCCGATACGTTAAAATCCAACATTGCCTTCGGCGCCGATGACTGGGATATGGACAGCGTGGTCCGTGCCACGCAGGCGGCATGTATCCATGAAAATATCGTGGCTTTCCCGGACGGATACGAAACCATTGTGGGGGAACGGGGCGTTACGCTTTCCGGGGGACAGAAACAGCGCAGCTCCATTGCCAGGGCATTGATGAAGGATGCTCCGATTCTAATTTTGGACGATGCCCTTTCCGCCGTGGATACGGATACCGAGGAGCATATTTTGCGCAACCTGAAACAGAACCGGCAGGGGAAAACAACCATCCTCATTGCCCACCGGATTTCCACCATACAGAATGCGGACCGGATTTTGGTTTTGGAAGACGGCGAGGCGAAGGAAATCGGGAACCATGAAGAACTGATGCGGGAAAACGGCATTTACCGCAGTATGTTCGAGCAGCAGCAGTTGGAAGCTGCGGTTTCACGGCAGAAGGCGGAATTGGATGCCGGGCATATGTCAGAGGAGACCGCGAAGGGAGGAACGCTTGGATGAAAAGGCTGTTTCGGTATTTGAAACCCCATAAATGGACGATGGCGGCGGCCACCCTTTTAGTCCTTCTGATTATCGTGGTGGAACTCTACCGGCCGGTCATTATCGGGGACGCGATTGACGATTATATCAACGGGTACCAAAAGCCGTATACGGAAACGTCCGCGGATACGCCGGGGGCGGTACCGTACCGGGGGATTTATCTTGTGAAGGATAAGGACGGCATGTCCGGGCACGGCTCCGGCGGGCAATCCGGGGGACAGGAGCCGGTATATTACCAAATGTTGCTGTACGGGAACCGGTATTATATGGAGGAGCGGTTGGATGCGGAGGAATGCGCACGGCTTGTGGATGCGGACAATGCCCTGCTGGCATCTTATGCGGAGCAGGGGGCGGTACTGCTTTCCAGGGAGGAGTTAAGGGAACTGCGCCGCTTTGATTTTGCCGGAATCCTTATGGCGGCGGGGCTTTATTTCCTGCTGCTGCTTGCCGGGTTTGGCTTAAACGCGGCGGATACCTGGATGCTGCAGAAAATGGGGCAGAATATCATATACCGGATGCGGGAGGAGGTTTTTGCCCATATACACAGTCTTTCCCTGGGGTTTTTTAATACGACGCCGGTGGGAAAACTGGTGACCCGTGTTTCCAACGATACGGAGGCGGTAAACGAACTTTTCTCCACGATTCTCGTGAAGCTGTTTAAAAATGTGGTAAAAATCATCGGATATGCGGTGGTCATGCTTTCCATCCATGTACGGATGGCGGTGGTTTCCTTTGCGCTGCTGCCGGTGGTTTCGGTGCTGACGTTCTTTTTCCGCGCCCTTTCCAGAAAGGCATACCGGCTTACCAGGACGAAAATTACGGAATTAAACACGTTTTTGTCCGAGCATATTTCCGGCATGAAGTTAATCCAGATTTTCGTCAGGGAAAAGGAAAAATACCTGGAGTTTGAGCGCAAATCAGGCGAACTGTTTGCCGCCAACTGGCGGGAAGTCATGACGTTTGCCATTTTCCGTCCGGTCATCTATTTGCTTTCGGTGATTGCCATGATTCTTGTCATCGGCGCAGGCAGCGCTTCCGTTTTGGAGGGAACCCTTTCTTTGGGGACGCTGTTTATCTTTATCAGCTATATCGGTTCCTTTTTTGAGCCCATCCAGGAATTGGCGGAGCAGTTTGGTACGTTACAGTCCTCATTGGCGTCCGCCGAGAAACTGTTTTCCGTTTTGGACGAAAAACCGGAAATCGTTTCCCCGGCCCGTCCCGTGGAGGTACGGATTAAGGGCAGGATTGAGTTTGACCATGTTTGGTTTGCATACGAAAAAGAGGATTATATTTTAAAGGATGTCAGCTTTACCATTGAGCCGGGGGAAAAAGTGGCTTTTGTGGGCGCCACGGGGGCCGGAAAATCTTCCATCCTGAACCTGATCGGGCGTTATTATGATATCCAGAAAGGGGAAATACGGATTGACGGCGTCAATATACGGGAACTGGATACGGATGTGCTGCGGGCGGCAATCGGGCAGGTGCAGCAGGATGTCTTTATTTTCACGGGGGATATTAAGGGGAATATATCCCTGGATAACGAGGACATTTCCCTGGAAGACGTAAAGCGGGCTGCAAAAATCGTGAATGCGGATTCCTTTATCCGGAAAATGCCGGGGGGTTATGGGGAACCGGTAACGGAACGGGGCAGCACTCTTTCCGCAGGTCAGAGGCAGCTTTTGTCTTTCGCCCGGACGCTGGCTTATGATCCGGCAATCCTTGTGCTGGACGAGGCGACGGCGAATATCGATACGGAAACGGAAAGCATGATTACGCAGGCGTTGGAAAAGCTGATGGAGGGGAGGACGACGATTATGGTGGCGCACCGGCTATCCACGATACAGCATGCGGATAAGATTATGGTCATGCATAAGGGGAGGATACGGGAAACGGGGAACCATCAGGAACTATTGCGGCAGGACGGATTGTATAAGAAACTGTACGATTTGCAGCTTATGGAATAAATAGCGGTTGGTTTTTTTGCGGTTTTTGTCAGGCAGTATTTTAAGTTTGACTGACTTGGGAACGGGAGAGGCACAAATCGTTTGCATGTGGTATCATTGAAAATTAATTTCCGGGGAGGTGAAACAGGATATGGAGCGCCGGGAAGACATGGCAGAGTTCACAAGGGCAATGAAAGCTACCCATACGATATTGCTGCCGAATATGCTGCACTATCACAATACGCTTTTGCAGGCTGCTTTCGCCGCCTGCGGTTATCATATGGAGATACTGCAGGAGGAAAGGAATCTGCCGGATTATTCTCTGCCCTATATCAGCAGTGACTATTGCCTCCCGACGGTACTGATACTCGGGCAGGTATTGGCCGCACTGCGGTCCGGCAGATTCCGGCCGGATCAGATCGCGTTTATGGAACCTCAGACCGGCGGGGCATGTCGTGCCGGCAATATATACAATTCCATCATACAATGTATGAAGAAGGCGGGATATCCGCAGATTCCGGTCATCTCTCTCAACGCTTTCGGGGAAGAAAAACATTCGGGGTTTACGATCACCCCGAAATTACTGCTTTGCGCCATCGCGGCAGTTTGTTTCGGGGATCTGCTTATGACTCTCTACCAGCAGGTGAGGCCATATGAGTGCAGGCAGGGAGACGCGAAGGCGTGCTGGGAGAAATGGAATCGGAAATTATGTGCGGATATTATGGCGGGAAAACATATCTTCGGAAAGAAGAGGAAAGAGAGATATCGGCAGATCGTCCGTGATTTTGCCGGGATTCCGGTAAGGGACAGGCAGATCAGGCGTGTCGGAATCACGGGAGAGATTTATATGAAATTTTCTCCGATCGGGAACGAGCATTTGGAAAAATTTCTTCAGGAACAGGGCTGTGCGTATCGCATGGGCGGTTTTATCAATTATGCCATTTATTTGGCAGACAGTGAGCGGGAAGACAGGAAACTTTGCGGTGCAGGGCGGATGATGATGAAAGGCTATGATACGGTTCTCCGTTATCTGCTCCATATCCAGCATGATATCAATCGAAGTATTGCCGAGGAGAGCCGGTTTGTGCCGGATGCGGATTTTACAAAAATGAAAGAACTGGCGGCGCCCGTAATCAATAAAGGATGCCGTACCGGAGACGGCTGGCTGGTTGCCGCAGAAGTGGCAGATTTGGTGGAAAAAGGATATGAGAATATTCTGATCGTGCATCCTTTTGGATGTCTGGTCAGTCATGTGTGTGAGCGGGGGATTATGAAGAAACTTCATGCGCGGTATCCGCATGTCAATATCCAGACCGTAGAATATGATTACGATTCTGCCCGTACACTGCGGGAAAGCCGCATTCTGTTGGGGATCAGCGGAAATAGCAGAAGATGATGAAGAAGTGAAAATCGGGAACGGGAGAGGCGGTAAGGGGTAAAGAAACGGTGATATAATCGAGTAGGGAAGGGCATCTTCCCTACTCGTGCGCCGGGTGTTTAAATCCGTTTCCGGTAGCAGCGTTCCAACACTTGGATTCCTTCATAC
>CANTGP010000195.1 GCA_947653315.1 uncultured Lachnospiraceae bacterium | reverse complement strand
TCGGACAGGCACATGACGAAATCCGGAAAGCGGTGGCCGGTAAAAACATTGCCGTTGCCGCAGACCTGCTGGTACAGTGCCAGGAAGGCGCTGTTGAGCTGGGAAACCTGATTGAGCAGGTGGAAGGTGGCGGCGCGCCGACCATTCCGTTTTTGGAGCAGTACTGTGAACGCGTTTTCCAGGTCCACCAGGAAATCACGGAACAGGGAATGGATGCGGACAAGGTGCATAAGAAGCTGCGCAAATCCCTCCTTTTGGTGGAAAACAGCGTGCGCAACGATATCCGGGTGCGGCGGGAAGCCGTGTTCCTTCCTTATAAGGCATCCATGTGGGATTCCCTGGAAAGCGTTTGGAGGGCTGCGGAGGAAGACCCTGACTGCGACGCCTATGTCATTCCGATTCCCTACTATGACAGGAACCCGGACGGGACGTTCGGGCAGATGCATTATGAAGGGGACCAGTTTCCGGCATATGTGCCGGTTACCGCTTACGAGACTTTTGATTTCGGCACGCATCATCCGGATATGATATTTATACATAATCCATATGATAAATATAATCTGGTGACAAGCATACACCCGTTTTTCTATTCGGAAAAGTTGAAAAAAGTTACGGACCGGTTAATCTATATTCCATATTTTATCCTGGACGAAAGGGATCTTGCGGATGATGCGGATATCGAGGGAATGAAACATTACTGCCTGACGCCTGCCGTGTTCCATGCGGATAAAGTGGTCGTACAGTCCGAAAACATGCGCAAGGTTTACATTAAGGTTTTGACGGAAGCATTCGGGGAGGAAAGCAGGCGCGGCTGGGAGGAAAAAATCTTAGGACTCGGTTCGCCGAAAATTGACAAAGCGGTCAGTACAAGAAAAGAAGATTTGGACATACCGGAGGAATGGATGGACATTATCCAAAAACCGGACGGAAGCCGGAAGAAAATTATCTTTTATAACACAAGCATTGGTTCGCTGCTTGAAAGCAAAGAAAAAATGCTGGAAAAGATGAAACGGGTATTTCTCGCTTTCCGGGAAAACCAAAAAGAAATTGCCCTCCTGTGGCGCCCGCATCCGCTCATCCCGGCGACCATCCAAAGTATGCTCCCGCAGCTTTGGACGGAATATGAACAAATGGTTGCCAAATACCGGGAAGAAGGCTGGGGAATTTATGACGACAGCGCGGACATGGACCGGGCGGTGGCGCTTAGTGATGCGTATTATGGGGATGCAAGCAGTGTGGCAAGGATTTACAAGGTGACGGGGAAACCGGTGATGCTGCAGAATGTAGAGGTGTAAGTAAAATGGGAGAAGGGGCATTTAAGGACCCGTATATTAGGGAATTGATGCAGACGTTGGAGCGCACGGAAATCTGGCAGGGGATTTCCCGCAAATGTGCGGATTATGAGGAAGGAATCCGTTTCCTGTCGGATACGTTTACGGGGCATAAACGGGACCGTTCCCGCCTGTTTTTCGTGGGGAATGGGGGAAGCAGCGCAATTGCAAGTCATATGACGGCGGATTTCATGAAAAACGGCGGCATGAATACATACAGTCTTTACGATAATGCGGTGACGACCTGCATGGGAAACGATTACGGGTATGAATATATTTTTTCCAAACCGTTGGAATTTCTGCTGCATGAAAATGACCTGGTGGTTGTCATTAGCAGTTCGGGCAATTCACAAAATATCATCAATGTCCTCGAAGTGGCAAAAAGGAAAGGCGCCGATACCGTTACATTTACCGGATTTGAACCCGATAACCGGGCAAAGCGGCAGGGAAGCGTAAATGTCTATGTCCCAAGTAAGCGGTACGGCATCGTGGAATCCATCCATAACCTGATGCTCCAGCAAATCGTGGATTTGATGATGGAAAGGGACGGGGTAAGCATGTAACATGCGGGCTGTAAAAGGAAAACCCGCCGTGTTCTTGGACAGGGACGGCGTACTCACCAAAGAAAAAGGATATGTGGTTTCACCGGAAGATATGGAAATCTTTCCCTATGTACGGGATTGTATCCGGCAGATACGGGAAAAAGGTTATTTTGCGATCGTGGTCACCAATCAGGGCGGTATCGCAAAAGGACTGTTTACCGAAAAGACGCTGTGTGAAATGAATGACCGGCTGATCCGGCAGACCGGTGTGGATGCCGTTTATTACTGCCCGCACCACCCGGAGGGATGTGTGGAGGGTTATGCAGGGGAATGCACATGCCGCAAACCTTCCATGGGAATGCTGGAAGCGGCGCGGAAAGACTTTGCGGTTGACATGGAAATGTCCTGGATGGTCGGGGACCGGGCAAGCGATATCCTGACGGGAAAAAATGCAGGCATAAGGACCATTCTGCTGGAATCCGGTTACGGGACGGCAGGGTTAGAGTTTGCGGTGGAGCCGGATTACGTATTCCGTGATTTAAGGGATGTGCCGGGAATCCTGTAAAAAAGGTTCCGGTGATATCAGGGCAGAAAAGGGAGGAAAAAGATATGGCTTTGAATACAGTTTCGGATATTGTTTCATTGGTAACGGGAGGCTGCGGTTTTATCGGTTCGCATATGGTGGACCGGCTGCTGGCGGAAGGACATACGGTGAGGGTCATCGATAACTGGACAACAGGCAGACCGGAAAACCTTGACCATCAAAAGGACAATCCCAATCTGACCATCCATCACATGGATATCAGGAACAGGGAGGAAATCGAACCGGTATTCCAAGGGGTGGATTACGTATTCCATTTTGCGGCGCTGGCGGATATCGTTCCGTCCATCCAAAAGCCCTGGGAATATTATTCGTCAAACGTGCTCGGTACCTATAATGTGGTGGAATGCGCGAAAAATGCCGGCATACGGAAACTCGTGTATGCGGCATCCTCGTCCTGCTACGGGATTCCCGATGAATACCCGACAAAGGAAACGGCACAAATCCGTCCGCAATATCCTTATGCGCTGACGAAGCGGCTGGGGGAGGAAACCGTACTCCACTGGGGACAGGTATACGGACTGCCTGTCGTAACGCTCCGGCTGTTTAACGTATACGGGACGCGTTCCCGGACGTCGGGGACATACGGGGCGGTATTCGGTGTGTTTTTGGCGCAGAAACTTGCCGGTAAGCCTTTTACCGTGGTGGGCGACGGGAACCAGACAAGGGATTTTACTTACGTGACGGACATTGCGGATGCTTTTTACACGGCGGCGGTGTCGGATGTGGTGCAGGATACCTTTAACGTGGGCAGCGGAGGGACTTATTCGGTGAACCGGCTTTGCGAACTGCTGGGCGGGGAAGTAACCCATATCCCGAAACGTCCGGGGGAACCGGACTGTACCTTTGCGGATACCGCGAAGATAGAAAGGGCGCTTGGCTGGAGGGCCAAAGTCACTTTTGAAGAAGGAGTGCGTAAGGTTTTGGACAACATCGAATACTGGCGGAAAGCGCCGGTATGGACACCGGACAGCATAGGGGAAGCAACACAGGACTGGTTTAAATATTTGGGAAAATAAAGGGACATGGCGGCATGGGAAAAAAAGAAGCAGAAAAAGAAGTAGAAAAAGAAATAAAAAAGGAAGTAAAAAAAGAAGCGGAAAAACAAGCGCAAAAAGAAGCGGAAATTGCGGCAAAAGGACATTTAAAAATCGTGACAAAAGAGCAGTTTAGCACGGAAATCAAACCGAAACTGGAAGCGGAGGGAAAAACCGTTGCATTATGCCACGGGGTATTTGATTTGGTGCATCCTGGGCATGTCATTCATTTGGAACAGGCAAAGGAAATGGCGGACGTACTGGTTGTTTCCGTTACGGCGGCGGCATATGTCCGTAAGGGACCGGGCAGACCTTATTTTAATGACGAGATGCGTATGAAGGTTTTGGCGGCATTGTCCTGTGTGGATTATGTCCTGCTGTCGGAAGGGTATACCGTGGATGATATTATTACCTGCGTGGAACCGGATATTTATGTCAAAGGGGAGGAATACGCAAAGGAAGAAAATGATATTACGGGAAAGATTGCCGGGGAAAAGGCATTGGTGGAGAAACACGGGGGAAGGATCGGGTTTACCACGGGCCAGGTCTTCAGTTCCACGAAACTCATCAATACCGCCATGTCAGGGTTGTCGGAAGAAGTCATCCGTTACATGGAGGACTTTAAGGAAAGGCATGATATGCAGGAAATCCGCGGGTATGCGGAACATGCCGGCCGCCTTAAGGTTTTGGTTGTGGGCGACGTCATCATAGACCGTTATACCTATTGCAGCGTGCAGGGGATGATGTCGAAGGATACGGGGTATTCGGCAAGGTTAAACAGTTCGGAGGAATATTTGGGCGGCGCGCTTGCCGTGGCAAGGCATCTGGCGACTTTTACGGAGCATGTGACGGTGATGTCCATCATCGGCGACGAAAAGAACATGCGCCTTGGCATTTTCGATGCGCTGGCGGACAAGATGCAGCTTAATTTGGAATACAGCCATGTTTTTCCCACGATTGTAAAGCACCGGTACCTGACCAGGAACCAAAAAAGGGAGGAATACCGCAAGATTCTTGCCGTCAATAACATACCGGAGAAGGCGGGGTATGAGGAAGATACTTATGCGAGGTTCAAGGAAAAACTGAAGGAGAGGACCGGCGATTATGATGCCGTATTCCTGTGCGATTTCGGTCACGGGCTGGTGGACCGGGAGGTCATGGATATCCTTCAGGAGAAGGCAAAATACCTGGTGCTGAACTGTCAGGCAAATTCCACGAACATGGGACTGAACGTGATTACCAAATACTACAGGGCGGATGCCTTTTCCCTGGACCAGAAGGAACTGAAACTGGCATTTCCGGAACATGCGCAGGAGGAGAAGACCGGCCTGCAAAAACTTGCCGGGCATTTAACGGGGAACGGATGGCTCACAAGGGGCTCGGAAGGCGCATACGGGATAAGCGGACAGGACATTCAGGAAGCCCCCGCGTTTACGTTAAGCGTGAAGGATACCATCGGGGCCGGGGATGCGTTCCTGGCCATGGCCGGAATCTTTACCGCGGCAGGGGCACCGACGGAAGTGGGAACCTTCATGGGAAACATCGGCGGCGCGCTGGGGGCGAATATCGTGGGAAACAAGGAAGCGGTGGAAAAAGTGAACGTGCTGAAATATGCGAGTACGTTGATGAATATATAGGGGATGCAGAGAGGTATCGGGATACGGAAGGTTTTGGAAAATGGAGGAAAGGACTTTGAAGGAAAAGAAGAATATGAGACAGGATACCGGTTAAGAGGGAGTGCGTAACAGGAAATTGGGAAACAGAACCTTGACAATTTCATACTTTATATTAGGTTTTGCTATCGTATATCTTCTTATTTGCAGCTAAAATGTTACAATAATGATACGCTGAGAACGTATATTCGATACTGCATTGACCATGGGAAGACCGTATGTTATAATGAATACAAGGTAGTTCTTTCGTGTTTATGGCGGAATGGAGGATGCGGGATGTTAAAGATTTTGGATGAGAAGATACTTAGGACGGATGATGAAATTGAGAATATGTTTGAGGACTGTAAGTATCTGTATACGATAGACAGTTATGATAAAATCGGGGAAAGTAACGGGTATTTGTATTGTGTCAGTACATCGGAAGATTCTTACAAACAGTTGTATGAAACCAGGGACCGACTTTTGGAAGCAGGAAAATGCTGTGTTGTCGGAGGCAGTTATAATAATGGGGGCGCAATCGGTGTACAGTACGAGTATAAAGAATAACAGAAGTTTTGTGGAGTGCCTGTTGGTATCCAGGGAAAAATATATCTCATTTGAAAAATTTGTAGTTGATACAGGGGCAAGATATACCTGCTGTGGTCATACTGTTGTTGATAAGGCATTGGAAGAAAGCCATTTTGGCAGTTCCGAGATGAAATTGATTGGAGGAATTGTAAAGGGGGAATATTTAAAGTTTTATAAGTATCATTTGCGGCAGTTTACGATAGGCAGTATTGATTTGGGGATGCAGGATATATGGATTACCTTTGATGAAAGAATTACGGATATTATTTTAGGAATGGACATACTGAAACAGCTTATACTCATTTTGAACCCGTATAACCAAAAAGTTTATTTCTGTAAAGACTCCCGTGAATATCATGATAAATTTGAACTTACGGTAAGGACTACATAACCCATAGAACAATAAAATAAAAAAGAAAAACCTGATGTAAAGTATGAAATTGTCGGACAGACAAACATTGTTTACA
>CANTGP010000194.1 GCA_947653315.1 uncultured Lachnospiraceae bacterium | reverse complement strand
CATTCTGCTTAGAAACTCCCAGCCGGAAAAAGTGCACGGAAAACCGGGACAGGCAATCCTGCTGCCGCCGCCCCGCCAAAAAATCCCTCCCGTGCGTCCCCCTCCCAAAAAACTTTTCATTTTTTTGCAACAACCGGAAACACAACCAAGCCATCCCACATAGTATAAACCATAAATAAAAAAAATTTTGGAGGCAATACAATGAGTGACTTAACAGCAACAAACTGTGGATGCGGCACCAGCAGCCGTAGTGGCGGATGCGGATGCAATTCCCTTATATGGATCATTATCCTGCTTGCTTTCTGCAACAACGGAAGCGACGGATGCGGATGCGGCGGCAGCTTCTTCGGCGGCGGTTCCTCCTCCGGGTGCGGATGCGAAAGCATCATTTGGATTCTGCTCCTTCTGTGCTGCTGCGGCGGTAACGGCTTCTGCTAATATCTGATTGGCACTTCTTTGAAAATAGGCTCCCACGAGCCTATTTTCTCTTAAAGAAGCCGAAAAAGGACACCTTAACGCACATATTTCATTTTTCATTTACATAGGATTTAAAAACAAAGGGGCAAAGGGAGATTTATGGAAAAAAACGGACACGACAAAATAACCGCATTCGACACTTTATTTACCACCAACCACATCCAAATGCTGAAAATCCTTATGCCCTACTTTGAACCGCACATGCGCAGGCAATTAGCCGTTTATATCAAGTATTTGGAGCTCCGCTATGCCCTGTCCTATTTTGATTCCGCTTCCCATGAACTGTACGGGTGTGCGGGCGGATACGGCAGTTTCCATGACGGGGATCCTTTTGGCAGGGAAGAATTTAACATCGGCAAAATCTGTTCCGAAATTCTCCCTTACTGCACCAATGAGGAAAAACAGAAAGTGGAACAGATTTCCGGTCTGTTCCGCTCCATGGAAATGTATAAGGAAATGAGCCAGACTTTTGAAATGATGAAAGAATTCATGCCGGATTTTTCACCGGATTTCCTGTCAAACCTTATGCCGGATTCCCCTGCGGACGGCAAACCCGGGGCTTCCCCTGACTCCCGGGCGGAAGGTTCCGGCAACGGTAACGGAAACCCGGAACCCGGAACCGGCAAGGAAGATACTGAAAATGAAAACGGAAATACCAATCAGGGCAGCAACATGATGGATATGCTAATGAATATGCTTTCCCCGGAACAGAAAGCCATGTTTGAAATGTTTGGAGGTAATCACACACATGATTCAAAATGAATGGATGAACGACCCATTGGTCGCAGGCATTGACAAAGCCAAGCTGCAGTTTCTCCAAATGCTCGTCTTTGAAAGCCAAAACCTCACGAAAGAGCAGATGCTCCCTTTCCTTATGTCGGTGGCACAGAAAGGAAAGTCGAACCACATTTCCTTTGACGACAGGGAGACGGAAGCCATCATCGCAGCCATACGCAAATACGCTTCCCCGGAGGAAGCGGAGAAAATCAACAAACTGATGTCCATGAAAAGAAAATAAGAAAAAAGGAGCAGACCGGTCATATACCGCTCTGCTTCTTTTTTCAATCTATGGCTTTACAACAATATTTACCAGCCTGCCCGGCACATAAATTTCCTTTACGACGGTACCTGACAGTTTATCCTTTACCGCTTCTTTCCCGGCTGCAATGGCATCTTCCTTACTGATGTCGCTTGCCACGTTCAGGGTCGCGCGCACTTTCCCGTTGACCTGTACGGCGATTTCCACCGTGGCTTCCACGGTCTTGGCTTCGTCATATTCCGGCCATGTGGTCTGGTACACCCTTCCTTCAAAGCCCACTACTCCCCACAGCTCCTCGGTAATATGGGGCGCTACCGGATTGAGCAGGGTAAGCAGGGTACGGAACTCCCCTCTTGTTACCGCGTTTTTCCGGTAAAATTCATTAATCAATGCCATCATGGCGGCAATCGCCGTATTGTATTTCAGGTTTTCAAAATCCGCGCTCACTTTTTTGATGGTTTGGTGCATCTTCGTTTCCAAATCCGCGCTGTAACCGTCGCCGTCCACCAGCATATCCTGTAATTTCCATACCCTTTCGAGGAAACGGCGGCAGCCTTTCACACCGTCCTCCGACCACGCGGCGCTCAGTTCAAAAGCGCCGATGAACATCTCATAAGTACGCAGCGTGTCCGCACCGTAATCCCTTACGATATCATCGGGATTTACCACATTTCCCCTGGATTTACTCATCTTCTCCCCGTTGGAGCCGAGAATCATGCCGTGGGACGTCCTCTTTTGGTAAGGTTCCGGGCAGGGAACCACCTTTTTGTCATACAGGAACTTATGCCAAAACCGGGAATAGAGAAGGTGCAGCGTGGTATGCTCCATACCGCCGTTGTACCAGTCCACCGGCATCCAGTATTCCAACGCTTCCTTACTTGCCAGCGCTTCCTTATTCTTCGGGTCGGTATAACGCAGGAAATACCAGGAGGAACCCGCCCACTGCGGCATGGTATCCGTTTCGCGTTTCGCCGGTCCCCCACAGCACGGACAGGTTACATTTACCCATTCCGTCATGGCGGCTAACGGCGACTCGCCGTTGTCCGTGGGCATGTAACTTTCCACTTCCGGCAGTTCCAACGGAAGCTCACTCTCTTTTAACGGGACAAACCCGCATTTTTCACACTCGATAACCGGAATCGGCTCCCCCCAGTAACGCTGCCTGGAAAATACCCAGTCCCTTAATTTAAAGTTCGTCTTCCTCGTACCGATTCCCTTTTCTTCCAAAAATTCCGTGATTTTCTTCTTCGCTTCGGCAACATGCAGTCCGTCCAGGAAACCGGAATTCACCAAAATACCTTCCGCCACATCGGTATAAACCGCTTCTTCCACACCTACGGGACTTCCCGCCACAACCTCGATGATGGGAAGACGGAACTTCTTTGCAAACTCCCAGTCCCTCTCATCATGGGCAGGCACCGCCATAATGGCGCCGGTACCATAGGACATCAATACATAATCGGAAATCCAAATGGGAATCTCCTTCCCGTTCACCGGATTCACCGCCGTCAGCCCGTCAATCGCAACGCCCGTCTTATCCTTCGCCAGCTCGGTACGCTCAAAATCGGACTTCCTTGCCGCCATCTCACGGTATGCCGCGATTTCCTCCCAATTGCCGATTTCCTCCCGATACTTATCAATCATCGGATGTTCCGGCGACAGCACCATGTAGGTCACGCCAAAAAGGGTATCCGGCCTTGTGGTATAGATTTTCAGCGTTTCTTCCTTATCCTTCACCCGGAAATCCACTTCCGCGCCCTCGGATTTCCCGATCCAGTTCTTTTGGGAAACCTTGACCCGTTCCACATAATCCACCGTATCCAGCCCTTGAATCAGCTTATCCGCATATTCGGTAATCTTAAGCATCCACTGACTCTTTACCTTACGGACCACTTCGGAACCGCAGCGTTCGCAGACGCCGTTTACCACTTCCTCATTGGCAAGCCCCACTTTACAGGACGTACACCAGTTAATGGGCATCTCGCTCTTATACGCCAGTCCCGCATTGAAAAGTTTTAAGAAAATCCACTGGGTCCACTTGTAATACTCCGGATCCGTGGTATTGATTTCCCTCTCCCAGTCAAACGAATACCCAAGGGCATGAAGCTGCCCCTTAAAACGCTCCACATTATTCTTCGTCACGATTTTCGGATGAATATGGTTTTGGATTGCATAATTCTCCGTTGGGAGCCCGAACGCATCCCACCCCATGGGGTACAGCACGTTATACCCCTGCATCCTCCTTTTTCTCGCCACGATATCCAGCGCAGTATACGGCCGTGGATGCCCCACATGCAACCCCTGCCCCGACGGATAAGGAAATTCCACCAATGCATAATACTTCGGCTTTGAAAAATCGTCCGAAGTCGCAAACGCCCTTTCCTTATCCCAAATTCCCTGCCATTTCTGTTCCACTTCCCTGTGGTTATACGGTTCTGCCATCTTCTTTTGCTCCTTTTATCTTTTCGGACAATACTCCGTCATAAATACCTGAAATCACCAGTAATTCTATCCTTTTTCTGCCTTCCTGTCAAGTTTTCCCGTTACTCCAACACGGAAATCAATTTTCGGTTTTCGTTCACCCTCTTGCTGCGGTTTGGCGGAAACTGAAAATTGATTTCCGTGTTACTCCAACGCCCTGACCCGGTGCAGCCCGTACCCTTCCGCATATTTCAATTTCACCATATCCCCAACCTGGTACCTTACAATACCGATCAGGTTTTGGTCGGACAAATCCAAATCAAAAATATCCTCGTTATTTTCCAGACAGATATAATAGTGGGTCGTCCCTTCCAACACAATCGGCGCTATGGATACAATCCTGCCGGACGCCTCCTTATACATGTCCGCGTTTTCGGACACAATGCCATTGGTATTTAACAACTGCGTATAATTGCCCTCGCACTCCTGCACGGTATCCCCGATGGCTACCCACTGATACTTCTGCACATTGACCATGGCATATTTCTTAACCAGTCCTGCCGCATCCTTTAACGCCATGAAATAAGTGGGCTCATCCGCAATATTCAAAAGCAGCGGGAACGTGGCGCGGTACCCAAGGTTCTGTACCTGCCCTTCCGCGGAAGACATGGCGGAATCCTCGATGGCACCCTCCACTTTATAATACCTTGTCTCCATGGTCCTTTGGTTCATCAGCACGAATCCCACATTGGACTGGTCGCCGCTTAAGCTGGTCACGCCCGTATACACCCATACGTCATCCTCCAGCGCAATATAGTTATAGCCATTGGTGGACTGCAGACAGTCTTTCTGTCCCAAAACGGAGTTAAAATACCCGTTTTTCAAAATTCCGGAATAATCGTACAGACGGATTAAAAGCTCCGCCGAATATACCTTATCAATCCACTGCGGCACATCCTCCACCGCGTAATCGATGCATTCCCCCGTTACGGCGTTGCAAAGCACTACCCTGCCCACCGTCTGTCCGCCGAACAGTCCGATATTGAACTTTTTCACCGGGCATACCCAATAAGGCGTACCTTCTTCGTCGATTTCAAAGAAAATCTGGTCGTCGAAAATATAAGTGGGGAAATGGAAACGCAGGTGGCGGTAAATATTCCGGTTAAAATACTCCGATTTGGAATAACGGAAGCCTTCCTCCAGTTTCACGCACTCCGTATCCTGTGTCGCCATATTAATGAGGATATAAGCAGGAAGCCCCTCCTTTTGATTCGTCAGCCACTTAATGGGACTGGCATACATCAGGGGCGCCACACGCACCGGTACGCCCTGATAATTAATCTGCGTATAATCGTTTGCCACCTCAAACTGGGACACCATATCCACAAGACTGCCCAGCTTACGGTTACCCAAAAGCGCCGCCGAGTCCTTATCCAGCAGCGGAATGGTGCGGTAATCCACTTCCTTGATGTCCTCCGTAAACTCTCTTTCCTCAATCGTAAGAAGCGCCTGGTACTTCTTCGCATTGATAATCGGCGACGAAAGCAGGCTGCCCACCGCGTAGACCGCAACCACAAGCAGCAGCAAAATCCCAAGCGCCCTGATCACCTTATTGTCCTTTAACCCATAAGTATTGAATTTTATGCCGAACTTCTCCGAAATCTCCGACTCCACATACTCCCTGCTTGCCGTCCTGATTCCGTACACCACGATTACCACCAAAAGGATGGTAATGATAAAAAACCAAAAGCCTGACGAGTGGATGTTTATGGCAGGGAGATAAATATAATAATAAACGCCCGCCGCCACTGCCGCCAGTAAAACCACAATCAGATTCCGAACCCATTTTTTCATAGCGATACCGCTTCCTTCCTAATTCCACGAATCCATGCCGTACATGGTTCCATGGTTCTCCATATATCCATATATTTTCCATATGCCGCAGATATATGTTAAGCATTATAACTTTTTCCCGGTAAAATTACAAGGGCGGAATCCAATCTTACGGTTTATCCGCAACAGTTCGGGCTGAATGTTGTGTTGGGGGGCGGACGCCCGTGTGTGATTTTTTTTAGGGACAGGCAGTTGCGCTGCTGACGGTCACTAAAAAAATCACGCACAGGCTGGGTAAAAAAGAATGTTGATATTTTCTGTTGTTTCTAAAGATACAAGGAAAAACCGAACAAGAGTTTCACTCTTGACTTCTGCCGGGTATCCAAAAATCCCTCCCGTGCGTCCGCCCCCAACACAACATTCAAGCTCAATGCTACTTTATCAGAATCCTTCT
>CANTGP010000193.1 GCA_947653315.1 uncultured Lachnospiraceae bacterium | reverse complement strand
GCCTCTACTTCCCTAAAGTAGCGCTCTACCACCTGAGCCACACCCCGAAACGCAATACTTATTATATATGCTCCGGGGAAAAAAATCAACCATTATTTTCACATTTTTATATCATTTCTTTATATCCGTTATTGCGTTTCGTCTCCGGGAGAAACCGCATTCCTGCCGTTCACATCCTCACGCACCAGCGCATAAACCGTGGAAACAATGGGAATAAAAACCAACATACCCATCACGCCCATCAGGCTGCCGCCCACCGTCACCGCTGCCAGTACCCATATGGACGGCAGCCCCACGGAGTTGCCGACCACATGGGGATAAATCAGGTTTCCTTCCACCTGCTGGAGTATCAGGAACAGGATGATAAACCAAACCGCTTTCACCGGGTCATCCACCATAATCAGGAATGCCCCTACAAAACAGCCCACGAAAGCGCCTACAATCGGTATCAGCGCAGTAAACGCGATAAGCACGCCCACCATAACCGCATAAGGGAACCGGAACACCGCCATGGCAACCACAAACATGGCGCCGAGTATCACCGATTCCGTACATTGTCCGGTGATAAAATTGCTGAAATTCCTCCCGGTTAAGGAAGCCACCTCCAATATCCCGGCGTACACCCTGTCCGGACAGTAAGCATGAAGCACCCGCTTTAACTGGCCGCCCAGTTTTTCCTTCTGCGCCAGTATGTAAAAGGAAAAAACAAGCGCCACGAACACATTCACCACACCGCCGATAATCGTGGAAGCCACCGTTACCGTGGAAGTCACTACACTTCCCAGCCCGTTTTTCAGGAAATCCACCACCGTGTTGACAATGGAATCCCAATTCATTTTTGCCGGATCAAATTCCTCCAAAACGGCAAGAAGCTGCGGCTGGGAGGCAAACAGTTCCTCCAGCCATATCTGCGCTTCCACAAGAAACGCGGGAATCTTATTGCCCAATTCCATCATGGTTTTTGTCACCTGCGGAACTACCGTCACCGTCACAAGCACAATCACCAGCACAACCGCCGCAAACGACAGGAAAATGCTCACCGGACGTTTTGCTTTTGCAAATTTAGGGTTTCCCACCTTGGAAAGCAATCCTTTCTCAATCGCTTTCATGGGGATATTCAGTACAAAGGCAATGGCCGCCCCATACAAAAACGGCTTAATGATTCCAAGCAGGAAGAAAATTCCCGCAAGCACCAAATCAATTTTTAACACCGCAAGACATACCAATGCGGTAAACACAATGAGTCCCCTGATTTTTTTCATATTCCCTCTGTTTAAATCCATCGCAATCTCCTTTTGTACGTTTTACCCTTTTACGCTTAGCCATGTTGTCCCAGCAGATTCAGCACGTAATCCCAGACCCGCGCGGTAGAGGATATGCTCAGTTTTTCCTCGGTGGTATGGATATCCTTCATATCCGGTCCGATGGAAATGCATTCCAACCCCGGTATCTTCGCCATCAGAAGCCCGCATTCCAACCCCGCATGAATTGCCTGTATTTCCGGTTCTTTCCCATACCGGTTCCGGTATACTTCCACCGCCATGTCACGGAACGGGGAATCCTTCCGGTATGCCCAGCCGGGATAGTCCCCCCGCACATCCTGCACGGCTCCTGCCATGCGCGCAATGCACTCCAGTTTCGCCACCAGTGCTTTCTTTGCGCCCTCAAGCGAACTTCTGACGGAAAACTGTATCACGGCCCGTTCTCCCTCCAGCCTTACGATTCCCATGTTCAGCGAAGTTTCCACCAGTCCCTTCATGTCGGCGCTCATTGCCTGCACCCCGTTCGGCGCACTAAACAACAGCCCGGTCAATTTTCTTGCGTCCTCCGGTACAACACACTCCAAACCGTCCCCCTCCAAACGCTCCACCGTAATGCAAACATCCGGGTCCTTCGTCTGCATTTCCTGCCTAAACTGTGCTTCGACTTCCCCTATCTTCCTTAAAAACCGTGTTTCCGCCGTTTCCACGGTTCCGTCGTTATCCATGGATTGGCTGTTTCCGTCTGCTTCCGCCAGCACTACCACTGCCTTTGTCTCCCTTGGAATCGCATTGTCTGCCAGTCCGCCTTCCAAAGCTGCAAGCCCCGTTTCTGCCGAACTCTCCAACCCGTACAGTAAACGTCCCATCAGACAGTTGGCATTCCCGCGCTCCTTATCGATTTCCGAACCGGAATGACCGCCCAAAAGCCCTTTTACGGTTATTTCGTACACTGTCCCTGCTTTATGCATACGTTTCACGGGCAGCGTCCAGTCCACCCGCGCGCCGCCTGCGCAGCCCGCAAGGATGATCCCTTCTTCCTCCGAATCCAGATTAATCATCCGTTTCCCCTCCAGCATGGACACGTCCAAATTCCTTGCGCCCTCCATTCCCACTTCCTCATCCACGGTAAAAATCACTTCCAGTTTCGGGTGGGCGATTTCCCCGGAATCCAAAATTGCCAGCGCATAAGCCACCGCAATCCCGTCGTCCCCGCCTAAACTGGTATCCCGTGCATACAGATAATCACCGTCCACGGCAAGACGCAGCCCTTCCTTTTCCATATCAATCCCGGCTCCCGGCTTCTTCACCGCCACCATATCCATATGCCCCTGCAGGATTACCGGCGCCTCATTTTCGTACCCTGCCGACGCTTCTTTAACGATAATTACGTTTTTCCACGCATCCTGCACATGGAAAAGCCCTCTTTCCCGCGCAAATTCCACCAAATAATTGCTGATTCCGTCCACATTTCCCGAACCGTGGGGAATTTTGCAGATTTCCCCAAAAAAACGGAACACCTTCTCCGGTTCCAAATTCCAGTTTCCCACAGCCGCCATATTCCTGACCTCCCATAAATTGCCATAATATAAATAGTATACACGCAAACCCCCTGCATTAACATAAAATTTCTGTTAAAAAAGAAAAAACATTTCCCCCGCCAGCTCCGCCGGCATCTTCCTTAGGGTGCCCGTGTGCAATCGAGTAGGGGAAGATTTTCCCCTACTCGCCGCGCCGCCCGCATGCTGTGAAACAGCAAACTTCCATATGCGGGCGTGTGCATAAAAAAGGGAGACCGCAGCCTCCCAAAATACTTTCGTCCACTTATGCAATTTTGCTCTTGGCAAGTTCTGCCAACGCCGCAAAACCTTCCGCATCGTTTACTGCCATCTCTGCCAGCATCTTACGGTTAATTTCCACATCCGCCATTTTCAAGCCGTGCATGAATTTACTGTAAGAAAGTCCGTTCATCCTTGCCGCCGCATTGATACGTGCAATCCAAAGCTGTCTGAACTGACGCTTTCTCTCTTTCCTGCCCACGTAAGAAGAAGCCAGCGCCCTCATGACGGACTGTTTTGCCACCCTGTACTGTTTGGACCTTGCGCCCCTGTAACCTTTTGCAAGTTTCAATACCCTGTTATGTTTCTTTCTCGCGTTCATTCCGCCTTTAATTCTTGCCATTTTTCATTTCCTCCTAAATACTTAATCAACATTCACCTTCCGGACTTAGGGCATGTTTGAAATTCATTCCCGCAAATTGGGACACCATCCTGCAGAAAGCAATTTTCAAACTCGCTCTAGTGCTCCATCCGGTTAGAAATTGAAGTATGGGGCTGCATGTTTCGTGCCAGTGCTAGGCAAAATTTCGACGGCGATGCGGTGGCATCGTCTAGAAATTTTAACGACGCAATGGTGCGGAACAGGTAGACCCAAACTTCAATTTCTGGCCGGATGGAGTACTAGGATCTGCCAAAAAATTTTTACAGTTCCTTACAGATACGGTAAAATCTTCTTCATATTCTTAACATTCGTAGCATCTGTGATTGCCGGTTTCCTCAGGTTCCTTTTCCTCTTAGGGGATTTCTTTGTTAAGATATGGCTCTTGTACGCTTTGCTTCTCTTTAATTTACCGGTTCCCGTTAATTTAAAACGTTTTGCAGCAGCTCTGCTTGTCTTCATTTTAGGCATATCAATTTCCTCCTGTTACTTCTTTATTTTCTCTATTTTAACTGCACGAATTAACGTTTTTCAGTTAAAAACATGGTCATGCTCCTGCCTTCCACTTTCGGTGCCTTTTCCACCGCCGCAATATCCGAAAGCGCTTCCGCGAAATCATCCAAAATATGTTTGCTGTTTGCCATATGCGCCATTTCGCGTCCGCGGAACCGGAGCGTAATCTTCACCTTATCCCCTTTTGTTATGAACTTCCTCGCCGCATTCATCTTTGTATTTAAATCATTGGAGTCAATATTCGGCGACAAGCGGATTTCCTTGATTTCGATTATTTTCTGTTTCTTCTTGGCTTCTTTTTCTTTCCTCGCCTGCTCGTACCTGAACTTTCCATAATCAACAATCTTGCAGACAGGCGGCTTTGCCGTAGGGGCAATTTTCACCAAATCAAGTCCAGCCTCATCAGCCAGCCTCATCGCATCCCTGACGGGCATAACCCCTAACTGTTCCCCATTCTCACCAATCACACGTACTTCTTTGTCTCTAATCTGCTCGTTAATCATTAATTCACTAATGGCCGTACCCTCCTCGTAATACAAAATCAAATAGGAAATTCCCTCCGCATGCCGTGAAACAGCAATCTTTCATATGCGGACCTGTGCAATCGAGCAGGGGAAAAGCCTTTCCCCTACTCGCCGCGCGCCCTGTGCGCCGCCTTGGTGGCATATTCCTCTGCACGGGGCTGTGCATAAAAAAAGCGGACAGCATAACCATCCACTTCACATACGTTTCCTTTATGATCCCATCCTGTAAAAATACATGGAACCTTAAATAAACTCCGGCGCTTCTTTCCATTTTTATCGTTTTTATCCGTTTTTTTATGAAAATCCGCCGTTTTATGAACACCTGCAAGCCAGTGCCGCAGGGTGAGAGTGGATACTCTGCTTGGTTGTTATATACACAATACTTAAGCAGTGTAACACTTCCTGCCGCAAATGTCAATCCCCATTTTTTTTTGAGTTTCCCCATTTTTTAAGCCCTCATATCGCGCAATCCGCTATTTTAAAGTATTCAAACAGGGTTATCTGCTGTGATCGGACTTTTGGCGGAAAGAAACCGCTAATGCCACAACGACTCATGGACAGCACACGTTCCAGGGCATATCCAATGGCGTAGAAAATAAACTGTGGCATTTCATAAATCCTTTTGGAACATTCCTTTAATTCCGCAAGGAAAACGCTGTCTTTATGGACAGATGTGGTAAGACTAATATAGCCCACTGCCAGCATTGCCAACAGGTTCAGATTCCGGATAGACTGCAAGGACATTACCCTTAAATCTTCCAGTTCAAACTGCTGTTTCTTGAACCTGAAATATTCTTCGATCCGCCACCGCAGCAGATACACTTTGGTGATGATGTGGCACAGTTTTTTCTTCTCCTGCATTTTCAGGTTGGAAAGCAGGAGCATGGGTTCTTCACCAAAGCCATACACCACGGTCAGCACCAGGCCTTTGGATGGAAATTCGCAGAGCCGTACAGGTATGCAGCTCATTTTGCACTGTATGGCCCTACCCTTTTTATCCTTAAAATCCATGCGGTATGCCCCTTTATACCGCAACGCTACATCCATGATGTTACAGGTCTGCCCGTTATAAATAACATTCCTGTTCTTTTTTGCACGGATGACAAAACGCTCCCCGCGTTTTAGGAAATAGCGGTAATAGCCGTTGGCATCAAAACCACGGTCAAGGGTACGGACGCATTTGGGAGTAAAATTTTTGGAAAGGGATTCCAGGCAGCATAAATTCTCGTAGGTTTCACTGATGAACCCTTTTTCTGTTGCTGAAAACACCTTTTCATAGACCGGGAGCGGCATCTTTCCTTTTTCGGAAAGTATTGCGGCATCAATGGTAAGGTAGCCCTGTGTGATCTCACCCGTACTGCCATCCCGTATTTCAGAGAGGGCTTCCAGCTTTCTGCTGGCAGGTTTGGCAATGTCCGAATTATCGATGATGATAACGGCGTAATCGTCTTTCACATGCTGTCTGACAAGCCCGAGATAATTGTGCATGAGGGCATCCTTACCATCAAAAGCAAACAGATTTTTTGAGAGCCGGTCTATGGTCTTTTTCAGGGTAATGCTTTCTTTTAAGGAGCGGGCAATCTCACTCAGATGCAGCTTATTTCCAGCGAGGATACCATAAATCATCTGATGAACGAATTTTTCCTGCGGGCGTTTCAACCCTTTTGAAACCTTTAAAGAAAAGTTTGTAAAATCCCTTTTAATTTCGTATCCCAATCTGCTATAA
>CANTGP010000192.1 GCA_947653315.1 uncultured Lachnospiraceae bacterium | reverse complement strand
TTCATCCTTCTATAGTGCTGCATTCCAATATGACATAAATTAACATACCTTAACCAAACAAGGGCACCTCTGCCGTTGCCGGACGGCAGGGATTAGCCTTGTCTTTGTTTGTGCTTCGGATTTTCACAAATTACCCTGATTCTTCCTTTTCTTTTAATGATTTTGCATTTTTCGCAAATCGGTTTTACTGATGATCTAACCTTCATGTTAAACCCTCCTTTCAAAAAGACCGTTTCACATTATAGCACAATATTCTTCCATTTGCAAGCTCTTTTTCAAAAAACTTCCATGCCAACTAACCGCCGCTTATCCGTTATTTATCCCTCCAAATAATACGTCCTTTTGACAAATCATACGGGGACAGTTCCAGCGTTACCTTATCCCCCGGCAGGATACGGATAAAGTTCTGCCTTAACTTACCGCTGATGTGGGCAAGCACCCGGTGCCCGTTTTCCAGTTCCACCTGGAACATGGTGTTGGGCAGCTTTTCCACTACCGTTCCTTCGATTTCGATTACATCTGCCTTTGACATATAAAACCTCCTATTGCTCTCCTAATTTCTTCATTATAAATGCGCTGTCCGCCCAGCAGTTTCTCCCTTAGTATATCATCGGATTCTTTGCGGATAACCTGAATATGTTTTTTGTTTTTCTTTTTCGGTTTTTCCACCGTTCTGACTTTTCCGTCCGCTACATATACATATTCGGCTTCTTCTTTTACTATGATATAAACCGCATCCCTGTCATGCCCCGCTTTTGATGACGCAAAACATCCAACCATGCCTTTTTCCTCCGCTTTCCCCGCCGCAATTTACGGCAGGGTCAATATTTCCGGTTCCCCGTCGGTAATCAGGACCGTGTTCTCGTAATGGGCGGATAAGGAACCGTCCTGCGTCACCACCGTCCAGTCGTCGTCCAGCCACTCCACCTTCCAGCCGCCCATGTTAATCATGGGTTCCACCGCAAGCGTCATACCCGCCCTGAGCTTTAATCCCTTACGCCGCATGGTATAATTCGGAACCGGTGGGTCTTCATGGAGCTTCGTTCCTATTCCATGCCCCACAAGGTCACGCACCACACCGTAACCGTGGGATGTGGCATAACCGTCAATGGTCCTGCAGATATCATTCAGATGATTGCCGGATTTTGCCATTTTAATCCCTTCAAAAAAGCATTGTTTCGTAACGTCAATCAGTTTCCCCGCTTCGGGACTAATCTTCCCGACGGCATGGGTCCTCGCCGCGTCCGAATGATATCCCCTGTAAATAAGTCCTGCATCCAGGCTCACGATATCGCCTTCCTGCAGAATACGGCTGCGCTTCGGAATCCCGTGAACCACTTCATCGTTGACGGATACGCATATGGATGCCGGATAACCGCCGTAATGCAAAAAATTAGGGATACAATGGTAGCTCCGGATGAGCTTATCGCCAAACGTATCGATGTCAAGTGTCGATATGCCCGGTTTCACATATTCCCCAAGGCGTGCGTGGACTTCCGCAAGTATTTTTCCCGCTTCACGCATCAGGGCTATTTCCCTCTGAGATTTAATGGATACCGCCATACTTTTATGCCCCTAATACCGCAACAATCGAATCGAAAACTTCCTGCATGGATTTCGTGCCGTCCACGGTCCTTAAGACGCCTTTCCCACCGTAAAACTCAATCAACGGCTGTGTCTGGTCATGGTATACCTTTAAGCGGTTCAATACGGTCTCCGGCTTATCGTCGTCGCGCAGTACCAATTCCTTTCCGCACCTGTCGCAAATCCCCTCCTGCTTCGGGGGAACATGCTCGGTATGGAACGTCGCGCCGCAGGCAAGGCATGCACGCCTGCCGGACATCCTTTTTACGATATTTTCGTCCGGTACGTCCACATCGATGGCAAAATCAATTTTGTCCCCCAGCTCCTCCAATGCCTGGTCAAGCACCTCTGCCTGGGGAATCGTCCGCGGGAAACCGTCCAACACATAACCGTTCTTGCAGTCTTCCTGCGCCACCCGGTCCAACAGAATCTTCACCGTCAGTTCATCGGGAACCAAAAGCCCCTGATCCATATACTTCTTTGCTTCCATACCAAGCTCCGTACCGTTTTTAATGTTCGCCCGGAAAATATCCCCCGTGGAAATATGGGGAACGCCGTACTTGTCGGCAATCATTTTCGCCTGCGTCCCTTTCCCTGCGCCGGGAGCGCCTAACATAATAATCTTCATCTTATCCAACCATACCTTTCTTTTTCCTAATCGGGTAGGGGAAAACTTTTCCCCCTACTCGCCGCGCGCCCCGTGCGCCGCTTTAGCGGCAACTTCCTCTGCACGGGGCTGTGCATAAAGTAAAAAACGGACACCGCCCTGCGTGTGTCCATCTTTGGAAGGCAGCGGGGTTCCTGCGCCCGCCCCGCCCTCCTGCTTACATTCAGTCATTTAAAAATCCTTTGTAATTACGCACTAACATCTGCGACTCAATCTGCTTTACCGTCTCCAAAATCACGCTGACGATAATGATCAGGCTGGTTCCGCCGAACGACACGCTGGCGCCGAATACGCCGTTGAACACAAACGGGATAACCGCCACGATGGTCAGGCCAACCGCGCCGATGAAAATGATATAATTCAATATTTTCGTCAGATATTCATTGGTGGGTTTTCCCGGACGGATGCCCGGAATAAAGCCGCCCTGCTTCTTCATGTTCTCGGCAACTTCCAACGGATTAAACGTAATCGACGTATAGAAATACGCAAAGAAAATGACAAGCACCACATATACTACCAGTCCGACGGTATACACCGGCTGTCTGGGATTGCACCAGTTTGAGGAATTCAGTCCTTTTAATATTTCCGCCCACACACCGGTCCCCTTATAACCCGCAAGGGAACAGATGATAATCGGAAGCTGCATGAGGGACGACGCGAAGATAATCGGGATAACGCCCGACGTATTCACTTTCAGCGGAATGTTGGTGGTCTGTCCGCCAACCATTTTCCTTCCCTGCATTTTTTTCGCATACTGCACCGGAATCTTCCGCACGCCGCCGTTTAAGATCACGACTAACGCTACCATGGCAACGATAACGGCAATGATGACGGCTGCCGCCACAACTGCCAGCGCAATGGACTTCCCGTACACAAACTGTTCAAATAACTGGTTGATGTCCTGCGGCAGACGGGAAATAATGTTGATGACCAGCACGATGGAGATACCGTTCCCGATCCCTTTCTCCGTAATCCTTTCCCCTATCCACATAAGGAATGCACTGCCCGCAGTAAGAGCAGCCATGGCGGTAATCACGTTCAACGCGGTAAACTCCTCCAGGGCGCCCTGTCTTCCGAACCCGATGGACATTGCCCCCGCCTCAAACAGCGCGAGACCCACCGTCACGTAACGGGTAATGGAAGCGATTTTTTTCCTTCCGTCCTCCCCGTCACGCTGCATCTCCTCCAGCTTCGGAATCGCTATGGTGAGGAGCTGCATAATGATGGAAGACGTGATATACGGGGTAATATTCAATGCGAAAATGGACATGTTAAGGAAAGAACCGCCGGTAAAGGCATCCAAAAAGTTAAACGCGTCCCCGGTCTGTGCCGCAAACCAATTAGAAAAATAACTCCTGTCCATTCCCGGAACGGGAAGCTGTGAGCCTAAACGGATCACGACCAGCATCAGGAAGGTGTAGAAGATTTTATTCCTAATTTCCTTGATTTTGAATGCATTCTTTACGGTTGTAAACATTACATCACCTCTGCTGTTCCACCAAGAGCCTCAATTTTTTCCTTTGCCGATGCGCTGAAAGCATTTGCCTTCACGGTGAGCTTCTTAGTAAAGTCTCCGTCTCCGAGAATCTTAACCCCGTCTTTAGGATTTCTTACGATGCCCCTTTCCACAAGGGTACTTACGTCAACGGTTGCACCGTCCTCGAATACCTCAAGGGCGCTTACGTTCACGCCGACAATCTCTTTCGAGTTCCTGTTCGTAAATCCTCTTTTCGGAATACGCCTGTACAACGGCATCTGACCGCCTTCAAATCCCGGTCTGGGAGCACCCGAACGGGCTTTCTGCCCTTTGTGTCCTTTTCCGGCCGTCTTGCCGTTTCCCGAACCGTGTCCGCGGCCTCTCCTGAAACTATTGTGTTTAGAACCTTCCGCAGGTCTTAAATTTGATAATTCCATTCTTCCTGACACCTCCTTTTCCCTTATACTTCCTCAACCTTAACCATATGCCTGATCTGCTGGATTTGTCCCCTGGTCGCCGCATTATCCGGCAATTCAACGGTTTTGTTCAGCTTGCGCAGTCCCATCGCTTCCACGGTTTTCCTGTGCTTGGGAACTGCCCCGATGGGGGATTTCACCAATGTAATCCTTAATTTTTTATCATTCTCTGCCATTTTTTACTTCTCCTTTCAAGCCATGACCTCGTCTACGGACTTGCCGCGGTTCCTTGCAACTTCCTCCGGAGTCTTTAACTGGCTTAAGCCTGCGATCGTAGCAAGAACTACGTTCTGCTTATTGTTGGAGCCTAAAGATTTTGTACGGATATTCTTAATTCCCGCAAGCTCGCAGACATTACGCGCCGGACCGCCCGCGATGACACCGGTACCTTCCGGAGCCCTTTTCAACAGAACGGTTGCGGAACCGAACTTTCCGATAAAATCATGGGTAATACTATTGTTTTCATCCAAAGCTACGGTAACCAAATTCTTTGCCGCATCTTCTTTTCCCTTCCGGATTGCCTCGGGAATTTCCGTTGCTTTGCCAAGACCTGCGCCTACATGGCCGTTACCGTCCCCTACGACTACCAATGCTGTGAACCGGAAGTTACGACCACCCTTTACAACCTTGGTTACACGCTTGATGGCAACTACTTTTTCCGTTAATTCAAACTGGCTTGCATCAATGATTGTACGCCTCATGTGATTTTCTCCCTTCCTAGAATTCCAGCCCGGCTTCCCTGGCTGCATCTGCCAGCGCCGCTACTTTACCATGGTAGATATAACCGCCCCTGTCAAAGACAACGGTGTTAATCCCTTTTTCCAATGCCCTTTTCGCGATTACCGTTCCGAGGTATGCTGCTGCATCAACGTTATTGGTTTTCTCAAGTTCCGCCTTCACGTCTTTTTCAAGGGTGGAAGCAGCCACTAAAGTATTGCCAACGGTATCGTCGATAATTTGAGCATACATATGATTATTGCTTCTGAATACAGCCAAACGGGGTCTTTCGGCTGTCCCGCTAAAACGGTTACGAATTTTCTTGTGCTTTTTCACACGAACATCTTGTCTCGATTTTTTTCTAACCATTTTTACACTCTCCTTATCTATTTCTTACCAGTCTTACCAACTTTACGTCTGATTGTTTCATCAGCATATTTGATACCTTTGCCCTTATACGGCTCCGGCCTTCTCTTATCCCTGATTTCAGCTGCGAATTGGCCAACTTTTTCCTTGTCAATACCTTTTACGATAATGACATTCTGTCCTTCAACTACGGTTTCGATTCCCTCAGGATCCGTCATTTCCACCGGATGGGAATATCCCAAAGATAAGGTCAGCTTCTTACCGGACTTTGCAGCCCTGTAACCGACGCCGTTTACTTCCAGCTTCTTCTCGTAACCGGACGTAACGCCCACTACCATGTTGTTGATAAGGGTTCTTGTAAGCCCGTGGAGGGATTTCATCCTTTTTAAGTCATTCGGTCTTGAAACCACAACGGTTTCGCCTTCCATTTTGATTTCCATTTCCTGGGGAAGCACTCTTTCCAGCGTTCCCTTGGGACCTTTTACAGTCACTTTATTATTTTCTGCGATATCCACAGTGACACCTGCGGGAACCGCGATTGGCATTCTTCCTATACGTGACATGCCCGTACCTCCTATTATTTGTATTGTATCATCTTCTACCATATAAAGGCTAAAACTTCGCCGCCAACCTGCAGTTCCCTTGCCTTCTTATCCGTTACCACGCCTTGGTTGGTGGAAACGATGGCAATGCCAAGTCCGCCAAGTACCTTCGGGAGTTCATCCTTGCCTGCATACACGCGCAGACCCGGCTTGGAAATTCTCTTAAGACCGGTAAGAATCTTTTCGTTCTTGTCCGCGCCGTATTTTAAGGTAACACGGATGGTCTTGAAATTTCCGTCTTCAATTACGTCATATTTCTTAATGTATCCCTCGTCCAAGAGAATCTGTGCAATCGCCAGCTTCATTTTGGAAGACGGAATATCCACTGTATCATGTTTTGCAGTGTTTGCATTACGGATTCTTGTAAGCATATCTGCA
>CANTGP010000191.1 GCA_947653315.1 uncultured Lachnospiraceae bacterium | reverse complement strand
ATAATCTGCATAAATATTTCTCCAATCATTTTCTACCCAATATTCTGAACCATCCCGAAGTCTTCCGATCAATTGATATTGATACATTTCCCTGCGAATTAACTCTATATCGCTAAATGCAATATGCAACCTAATAATTTCATTGACCTCTTTTTCCGTATATTTCCTATTTGCGTCCATTTGTTCTGTAATTTTTATAAGAGCAATTATCCTCATCGGTCTTTTAGAAGGGTATTGCAGTAACCTTCCATCAGAGTCATAATAATTGTCCAGTTTTTTATGATATATTTGAATCGATTTTTTCATAATATTTCCCTCCGTAAAATCTCTAATTGTTGAATGTTACCATCTTACCATAAATTCACATGCAATTCCATTGAATTATGCCTAAACTTTTTTTGCCTTATTCCCGCGAGGGTTAATAACACGCTGCTTGCAGCGGGGGTATTGATTCCGTTTAATCATCGTCTGCCTTCAGACCGTATTCAGACTGTGCGGTAATCCTTGTTGTAACCAGCGGCATAACAGTTCAGCCTGCAATGTTTTGGGAGACGGACGCACGGGCGTCCGCTCCCCCAATACAACATTCAGGCGAACTGTTACCTGCGGATATGTTATTGTTCACAATGCCATTGTGAACCCGGCGGATATATGCTATAATCTCAATGCTTGGAAACTGTTTTGGAACCGGTTCGTAAGGAGGGTATGTCCGTGGGAAGGGTAGCGGTGATCGGGGGCGGTGCGGCAGGGATGATGGCGGCGCTTGCGGCGGCAGGGAACGGGGCGGCCGTTACTTTGTATGAAAAAAATGACCGTGTGGGTAGGAAACTGCTGGCAACGGGAAACGGGAAGTGCAATTTTGCCAACCGGGATTTTTCCGTGGATTATTATTACGGAAACGGACGTCTGGGTGCGGATTCCCGCAGGCTGGAAGGATTTTTCCGGCAGTTTTCCATGGAGGATGCCGTGGCTTTTTTTAAAGGGGCAGGAATGCTGGTGAAAGAGAAAAGGGGGTACCTGTATCCGTGGTCGGAACAGGCATCCACGGTGTCCGATATCCTGCGGTTGGAACTTGGCAGGCGGAACGTGGAAATCCGGGTATCGGCGGAAGTGTCGGGAATCGGAAAAACAAGAATCGGAAAATCGGGAATCGGAAAAACAGGAATCGGAAAAACAGGAATCGGAAAAAAGGGAGGAAAAGGGGAATATGGAGACGCAAGGTTTTATTTAGAACCGTTTGAGGAAGACGGCGGTTATCATGCCGTAATCATAGCCTGCGGCGGCTGCGCGGCTCCCAAGACCGGGTCGGACGGCAGTGGGTATGTGCTGGCAAAAAAGCTGGGACACCGGGTGGTAGAGACGGTTCCGGCGCTTGTCCAGTTACGGTGTGGCGACGCCTTTTTTAAAACGGTTGCCGGGGTCCGGTGTGAGGCGGGGCTTACACTGTATGCCTGCCGGGAAGGGAAGGGCGGCCGGGCAAAGGAAAAAGATGCTTCATGGGAGCGGATTCAGGAGGAAAACGGGGAACTCCAGTTTACGGATTACGGGATTTCCGGCATTCCCGTGTTCCAGTTCAGCCGTCAGGCGGCATATTTGTTGGCGGAGAAAAGGAATGTGGCGGTTTCCGTTGATTTCTTCCCCCATTTGGGGCAGCAGGAGTATGCCGGGCTGTGTGCCGGACGTTTGCGGCACAGGGAAGGGAAGAACGTGGAGGAATTTCTGCTGGGTATGGCGAATAAGAAAGTGAACCTGTTACTGGTGAAGCTGGCAGGATTAAAACCGGAAGAATCCGCAGCGGCAATAGGGGAAAGAAAGCTGGAAAAGCTGCTTTGGTCCTACCGGGAGCTGCGGGTGCATGTGTCGGCGGTAAATTCGTTTGAACACGCACAGGTAACGGCAGGCGGGGTGGACATGGCGGAGGTGTCGGAAAGCCTTTCTTCCCTGAAAGAGCCGGGCGTGTATTTTGCGGGGGAAGTCTTGGACGTGGACGGAAGGTGCGGAGGATATAACCTGCAATGGGCATGGACGAGCGGTTATATTGCAGGAACCCATGCGGCGCTCGGGCGTACCTGACTTAAGAGATTTAGGAGACTTAGGATAGAAAAGGATGGAAACATGATTCGGATTAGTCAGATAACCGTAAAACCGGAATACAAACCGGAAGAAGTGCAAGCGGTATTGGAAAAGAAGATCAGGAAGCGGCTGCGGCTGCCCGAACAGGCAAAGTTCCGGTGGCAGACAGTGAAATGTTCCGTGGATGCCCGCAAAAAGTCGGATGTTTTTCTCAGTTACACGGTGGATGTGGAAGGGCTTGAGGAACAGGCGGTGTTAAAGCGCTGCAAGGATAAGTCGGTAAGCCGCGTGGAGCCGGTAACCTACCGTTTTCCGCTTTCCGGTAAGAAGGAACTGTCCGGGCGTCCGGTTATTGTGGGAACCGGTCCGGCAGGGCTGTTTTGCGGGTATATGCTGGCGCTTCACGGTTACCGTCCGGTGCTTTTGGAACGGGGACGGCAGGTGGAGGAACGGTGCGGCATTGTGGAAGCCTTTTGGGAGAACGGCGTGCTGGATACGGAATGTAACGTACAGTTCGGCGAAGGCGGCGCCGGTACGTTTTCCGACGGGAAGCTGAATACCTTGGTGAAGGATAAAGAAGGAAGGAACCGGGAGGTGCTGCGGATTTTTGTGGAAGCAGGCGCACCGGAGTCCGTTTTATATGAAGGAAAGCCGCATATCGGTACGGATATCCTGGTGGATGTGGTGAGACACATGCGGCAGACCATTCTTGCCCATGGCGGGGAAGTGCGGTTCGGGACGAAGATGACGAAGCTGTTTACGGAAAACGGCAGGGTTACGGGCGTCCTGACGGTTACGGGAAAAGGCGGGCAGGAGCGGCTGGAAACGGGAACGGTGGTGCTTGCCATCGGGCACAGTGCGAGGGATACGTTTCAAATGCTTTATGACAGCCGGGTACCCATGGAGGCAAAATCATTTGCGGTGGGGCTGCGCGTGGAGCATCCGCAGGAAATGGTGAACCTTTCCCAGTACGGAACCGCCACGCCAAGGAATCTCCCGCCGGCGGTTTATAAGCTGACGGCGCAGACGAGCGAAGGGCGCGGGGTGTATTCCTTTTGCATGTGTCCGGGCGGTTATGTGGTCAACGCCTCCTCGGAAGAAGGCAGACTGGCGGTAAACGGCATGAGCTACCGTGCAAGGGACGGGAAAAATGCAAACAGCGCGGTAGTGGTATCCGTGACGCCGACGGATTACGGGAGCGCTCATCCGTTGGGCGGTTTGGCGTTCCAAAGGCGTTTGGAGGAAAAGGCGTTTGAAGTGGGAAACGGTAAAGTGCCGGTGGAGCGTTACGGGGATTTTAAACGTGCGGTATGCGGCGGGGAAGCCGGTCCGGGAAGGCAGGCATGTCAGACGGACGGGGATACGGCGGAATTTGCGCCGCAGATTAAGGGGCAGTGGCAGTATGCACCGGTCCACCGCATTCTGCCGGAAGCGTTAAACCGCGCGTTTGTGGAAGGGATGGAAGCCTTCGGGCGGACTATGGACGGTTTTTCCTCCGGACAGGCGCTTTTGTCCGGGATCGAGAGCCGGACTTCTTCCCCGGTACGGATTCACAGGGACGCATCGGGACAGTCGGAAATCAGGGGACTGTATCCCTGCGGGGAAGGCGCCGGTTATGCGGGGGGAATCACTTCGGCGGCAATGGACGGCATACGGATTGCCGAGCAGATTGCCAAGGAGTACCGTCCGCTGCGGGAATGAGGGAATCCCCGCTGCCCGCGGAAGAAAAAGCAGGAAGGAAAATTTAAAACGAAAATTAAAAACGAAAATCAGAAACGAAAATAAGAAACGGACGGAAGAAAGTCATGGACAGTAAAAAGCAAAATTTCAGGGAAAATTTAAAAAGGAAACAAAGGATTGTGGTGAAAATCGGTTCTTCCTCCCTCCAGCACCCGGAAACGGGAGATTTGGACTATACGAAGCTGGATGTGCTCGTAAGGGAACTGTGCGATATGCGTAACCGGGGCAAAGATGTGGTTTTGGTTACGTCGGGCGCCATCGCGGTGGGGAAGAAGGCGGTACATATTTCGGACATGAGGCACCCCGGCGACAGTCCGATTGCGGTCAAGCAGGCGTGTGCGGCGGTAGGACAGGCGAGACTGATGATGACCTACCAAAAGATATTTGCGGAATATAACCAGGTGGCGGCGCAGATACTTATGACGAAGAATACCATTGTGGACAACCTAAACCGGTATAATGCACACAACACCTTTTCCGAGCTTTTTAAGCTGGGGGTCGTTCCCATTGTAAATGAAAACGATACGGTTGCCACGTATGAAATCGAATTCGGAGACAACGACAGTCTGTCCGCCATCGTGGCAGCGCTGGTGGAGGCGGATTTGCTGATTCTGCTTTCCGATATCGACGGTCTGTATACGGACGATCCAAGGAAATGCGAACAGGCGGAATTTATCGAGGTGGTAGAGGAATTAAGCGAAGAATTGATGGAGATGGGCAAACCTTCCACGGGAAGCGATGTGGGAACCGGGGGCATGAATACCAAACTGATTGCGGCGAAGATTGCCACCAGCTCCAATATTGATATGGTGATTGCCAACAGTAAGGACATAAAAGTGCTGCACCGTATTTTGGACGGGCAGAACATAGGAACCCTGTTTGTGGGAAACCAAAAGACGTATTTCGATTTGCCGGAATTTGTGGAGCATATGCATGAAAGTTAGGGAGGAAACGGATGTATGGCAGACATGGAAAGCAAGATAAAGCGGATCAATGAACTGTACCGGAAATCGCAGGCGGAAGGGCTGACGGAGGCGGAAAAGAAGGAACAGGCGGCGCTGCGCAGTGAATATGTGGCGAACGTGAGGGCGAACCTGCGGGGACAGCTTGACAGGATCGATATACAGGAAGCGGACGGCTCCGTTACCAATTTGGGGGAAAAGTATGGAAACAAAGGCACTCATTAGAAAGCGGATGCTGGCATTCCGGGATGCCATGCCGCCTTCGGAACGCGCGTTAAAAAGCCGCCGGATTGCGGAACTGGTGATGGGGCATCCGGCATACCGCAGAGCGGAATGTCTGTTATGCTATGCCGGTTATAAAAGCGAGGCGGATACGTTTTTCCTCATGGGTCAGGCATTAAAAGAGGGGAAAGCCGTGTACTGTCCGAAGGTTGTGGAAGCGGTACCCGCAAAACACCAAATGGAGTTTTACCGGATTCGGTCTTTGGAAGAACTGGAACCCGGATACCGTGGCATCCCGGAACCGCCGGTATCCCCGGACAGGCTGTTTACGCAAACCGGGGAAACCGGGGAAAACAATCTGATGATTCTGCCCGGAAGCGTGTTTGACAAAAACGGAAACCGAATCGGATACGGCGGCGGATATTATGACCGGTACCTGGAGACTCATACGGGGATTGTGCGGATGGGAATCTGTTTTGACTTTCAGGTGGCGGAAACGGTTCCCGTGGACCGCTATGATTGGAAGATGGATATGGTAATGACGGAAAACGGAATTCGTTTTGACGGATAAACCGGAGGGAAAGGGCACAGAAAAACGGGTAGGGAAGATTATTTCCCTATCCGTTTTCCTGTGCGTCTTTTTCCTGTGTGCTGTTTAGGTAGGACAGGTATTTCATCAATTCCTGCCTGTTGTCCCTGTTTAATTTTCCCAGACTAATGAGGACATCCTTTAGGGAGTGTCCCTGGACAAAACGGGCATTCACATCATAAGAACCGGTAGGGGTTGGTCCCATACCGAGGATAAAGTCCGTACTGACATCATATAGTTTTGCCAAATTTACCACATGCCGGGATGGAAGCTCCCTTTTATCCAGTTCATAATAGGAATACGCCTGTTGTGATATCCCAAGATAATCGGCGACCTGCCGTTGTTTTAGATGGTTTTCTTCCCTTAAATCCTTAATTCTTTCATGAATATCTGTCAAAATAATACCTCCTACTGCAATTTGTTGTGCATCCTCATAAACAGATAATAGCATACAACCAAAGTCCGTTTAACAAAAAGCACAAAGAAATGTGAATATGCGTACAATATCGACATCCGTTGTTTTTCGGGGACCGCCACGGAAAACCGGGACAGACAATCCCGCTGCCGCCGCCCGCCCCAAAAAAACCTCCCATGCGTCCGCCAATACAACACTTCAGACCAAACGGTTGCGGTTTCTGCGGCGGGCAGCGATTGGTACTTGATGGATATGGATTTTTTATATATAATGGATGGA
>CANTGP010000190.1 GCA_947653315.1 uncultured Lachnospiraceae bacterium | reverse complement strand
GGCAAGGGGAGCACAGGGCGGCAGGAACAAACCGTGACAGGGCATCCCGTTCCTGGCTTTTGCGTCCGGCCTCCGCCTCCGCCTCCACCTACAAACATAACATTTCAGTCTGAACCTTTACCCGGTAAGTCAGGAAGACAAAGGTAAAATGCCCGGATTTATGATAGGTAACGGAAGAAAAGACCGCGGAAATACGGTTGTTGACTCCTGCGGCGCCCATGGGTATAATGAAAAACGGGGTGAAGGGGTAAATCATGTCAGTTTGGCGACTGCCGCGAGGGTCAACCCGCTGCTTGCAGCGCTGAAAGATGGATGCCCGTTGCCTGCAGCGGGGTTGTTGACTTTACGGAAATGAAACAGGAGGCGGAGTGAATGGAACTTTATGACGGAAGACCGGAAAATACGGAAGGAAGGCTTCCAAGGGAGGTGCGGACTTATGATTTTCTTGACGGTATTGGGATAGAGTATAAGCGTACCGACCATGAACCGGCAGACAATATGGAAGCCTGTAACGAGATTGATGCCGTGCTAGGGGTCTTAATTTGTAAAAATCTGTTTCTTTGCAACAGACAGAAGACGAAGTTTTACCTGCTGATGATGCCGGGGGATAAGAAGTTTAAGACGAAAGAACTTTCCGGGCAGATAAATTCGGCCAGACTGTCTTTTGCGGATTCGGAGGATATGTTGAAGTATTTGGACATAGAGCCGGGAGCGGTAAGCATTATGGGATTGATGAATGACAGGGAACATGCGGTGCAGCTTCTCATGGACGAGGATGTTCTGAAGGGAGAATATATCGGCTGCCATCCGTGTGTATGCACTTCCAGCCTTAAGATAAAAACCGCGGATTTAACAGGAAAATTTTTACCGGCATCCGGACATGATTACAAAACCGTCCGCCTGACCGGGGAGGATTAAGAGCGGCTTGTCCAAAAGACAAATAAAATTTGCAGTCATGCAATGATAGGATACCCCTTAAGTAGATAAGGTAAATAACCAAAATCTATTTAAGGGATTTTTATGTAAAAAGCCGAATGAAACACCGGGAATTTCCGCAGGGCTTCCCAACCTGTTCTTCCGTTTGGCCAATCCGCTGCAGACGGAACCGTTACGATTTCCATGGAAAAATGCGAAAACAGGTTGACAGAAAAAAGGATCTGTTTTATAGTAAGAAAATAGAACATTTGTTCTTTGGAAAAATATGCGTGGAAATGATGCGCGGAAGCGGGTGAAGTATGGGATTCATTCAGATTTTTTGGGACAGGCGGGAGTTCTTTCTTGTCTGCCTGCTGGAGCATATAAGGATATCGTTGACGGCAGTGGTCTGTGCGGGGACGCTTGGTATTTTGGCGGGAATCTTTATCAGCGGAAGGAAAAAAATGGCGGCAGTGGTATTGGGAATCATTAACGTGATTTATACGGTGCCGTCCATTTCCCTTCTCGGATTTTTAATTCCGTTTACGGGTATCGGGAACCGGACGGCAGTGATTGCGCTGACTGTTTACGGATTGCTTCCCATTGTGAGGAATACTTATACGGGGCTTGTTAACGTGGATGCCGGCATTTTGGAGGTGGCGCGGGGGCTTGGGGCGGACGGGAGACAATTGCTGTTCCGGATACGGTTTCCGCTGGCGCTTCCGGTCATCATCAGCGGGTTTAGAAATATGGTGGTAATGATTATTGCCATGGGAGGTATCGCTTCCTTTATCGGTGCGGGCGGTTTAGGAGCGGCAATTTACAGGGGCATTACCACTTATAATATGACGCTGACGGCAGCCGGTTCCCTTCTGATTGCACTGCTTGCCCTGTTAAGCGACTGGCTGCTTTCCAAGGCGGAGAAGGCGGTAAACAGGAGGTATGGCATTGGATAAAGTGGAAGATACGGCGGAAAACGGGATGAAAATGAAAAAGAAAAAGGAAAACGATATCGTAATAGAAATGAAGGATTGCTCCGCCGGTTACGGCGCAAACAGGGTATTAAGCCACGTTTCACTGACCGTAAGGAAAGGGGAATTCCTCGTGCTCATAGGACCGTCGGGCTGTGGTAAAACCACGCTGTTAAAGATGATGAACGGGTTGGTGGAACCCATGGAAGGGGAGGTGCTTATAAAAGGGGAACGGCTGTCGGAATGTGATTTGGTTGCCGTGCGCAGACGCATCGGTTATGCGGTACAGGGAGCCAGATTGTTTCCGCATATGACGGTAGAGGATAATATCTGTTATGTTCCGGCACTGGACCGGAAGATGGCAAAAGGGGAAAAGAAAGAACTGACCCGTAAAATGCTGGATATGGTTCAGCTTCCGCCGGAACTGGCGGGGCGGTTTCCCAAACAGTTGTCGGGAGGACAGCAGCAGCGGGTGGGGATTGCGCGGGCAATGGCGGCGCAGCCGGAAATTCTGCTGATGGACGAGCCTTTCGGTGCGGTGGATGAAATCACCAGAAAGGGGCTGCAGGAGGAACTGCAGGCATTGCATGGAAAAACCGGGGTGACGGTTGTGTTTATTACCCATGATATCGGGGAAGCCTTTCTGTTGGGAAGCCGTATTTTGGTGATGAAAGACGGCGGTATTTTGCAGGAGGGGACAAAAGAGGAATTGATGGGCAGCCCAAAGGATGCGTTTGTGAAGCGGCTGCTGGAGCGTGTTTGAAAATTGCTTGCTGGCAGATGTCAGGAATGAATTTTCAAACACGCTCCGGGCGTGAAAGGGTATGGGAAGGCATACCGCCTATGGAAAAAAGAAAAATAGAAAAGAGAAAATTAAAAAAAGAAACAGTAAAAAAATAGTAAAAAAGAAAAATAGAAGGGAAAAGGAATGGAGAACATGAAAAAATACGGAAACAAGACGGAAAAACGTGAAGAAAAGAAAAAACAGGTAAAAAACGGGATGGTAAAAAAAGGGATTGCGCTGCTTTTATTGTGCGGTATGGTATCGGGTATTTGCGGGTGCGGAAAGAAGGAAGCCATAAAGATTGCTTCCAAACCCATGACGGAACAGTATATTCTGACGGAAATCATTGCGCAGTTAATTGAGGCGGAAACGGATTATGAGGTGGAGATTACGAAGGGAGTGGGGGGCGGAACGACGAATATCCACCCTGCACTGGAGAAAGGAGAGTTTGACCTGTATCCCGAATATACGAGAACTGCGTGGCTGAATGTGTTAAAGAAAGAGGAAATGGAAAAGGATAACGACAGACTCTATGCCGTATTGCAGGAAGAATATGATGCCATGGGGCTTACCTGGACGGGGTTGTATGGGTTTTCCAATACGTATGGTTTGGCGGTAAGGCAGGAGACGGCGGAGGAATACGGGCTGTCGACTTATACGGATTTGGCGGGCGCTTCCCCGCAGCTTATTTTCGGCGGGAATCCGGATTATATTGAATTGGAAACGGGCTATGCCAGACTTTGTGAGGCTTACGGCATGGAATTCCGGGATACCATGCAGATGGAAATTGCACTGAAATACGAGGCGTTAAAGAACCGGGAAGTGGATGTCATCAATGCTTTTACCACGGACGCCCAGCTTGCAGCCAACCAGTTAGTGCTGCTGACGGACGACGGGGGCTTTTTTGAAACATTTGATGCGGGTACCGTCGTAAGGAAAGATACCCTTGAGGAATATCCGGAATTAAGGGGGGTTTTGGAAAAACTTAACGGGATGATTTCCGAAGGGGAGATGCAGCAGATGAATTATGAAGTGGAAGTGAACGGAAAAGAGGATAAAGAGGTGGCGAGACAGTTTTTGGCGGATAAAGGACTGTTGCAGCCTTAAACCGGACGTTGCATAACGGGTATGCGGAACGTGGAATCCATGGAAAACATGGAAAAGAGACGGATTCTACGTTTCGGAGGTTCCACTGAAACGGAGTGTTAGGCATAATGGAAGCAGAAAGGAGGACGCAATGAACCAGGAAAAAATCGGCAAATTTATTGCAAAAGAAAGAAAAGCAAAAAGCCTTACCCAAAGACAGTTGGCGGAGAAGCTGGGCATTAGCGATAAAACCGTTTCGAAATGGGAATGTGGAAAAGGGCTTCCGGAAGTCGTGTTCATGCTTCCATTATGTGAAATATTGGGAACCAGCGTAAACGAACTGCTTTCGGGGGAAAGGGTGTCGGAAGAAGACTATCAAAAGAAAGCGGAGGAAAACATGGTGAATCTGATTCGGGAAAAAGAAGAAAGCAGAAAAAAGATTATTTTGGCAGCGGTGGTAGTGGTGATGGGACTGGCGGCAGCCATTCCGCTGATGGTGGTTTCGCAAATGTTCGAAATGTCCCTGGCGGTGAGGATGTTACTGGCAGGCATTTCCGTTGCCGTGATTGTTACGGCAATCGGTGTCGCCTGTGTGCTGGACAGGGAAGCAGGCGCGTTTGAATGTCCCGGATGCCATGCCAGATTTGTGCCGGAAATGGGGGCATATCTGATGGGACCCCATACACTCATGAAAAGAAAGTTAAAATGCCCGGACTGCGGACGGGTGAGTTACTGCAGGCATGTGCTGATGAAATAGCGGTATGGTTGGTACTTATACACCGTGAAAAGGAGAACGGAATGCTGTTTAAGGAAATGTTCCTATGCGCGATGTATCTGTGTCTGTCTCTGCCGGTATCGGAAATGAAGTTGGAGATGGGGTGTTCTTTGGCAGGTTTGGCGGGACCGGAAAAAGAAGCGTGGAAGGATGCCATAAGGCAAAATGTGGCGTTAAGCACAGATACGGAGATAGAAGGCTTGGAATGGCTGGACGGAAAGGAATCCTGCCTGCGCGTAAAGGTACGGTACCGGGAAACACCGGAGGACAATTACCGCCATAAGGAGGATTATTTCTTTTTCCTGGAAGGGGGAAATGACGCCATACAGGTTCTTCATGTGGATTATCCGGATAAGGATGTTGAAAATATCGGGAAGGAAAGATATGTGTGGAATGCCTGTGATTTTAATGCCCATTTTGAGGACGTGACCTTTGACGGGCAGGAGGATTTGTTACTGTTTTTAGGATATTCCGGGGTTCACGGAACGCAAATTTATGCTGCCTATGTTTGGGAAAACGGGTGTTACCGCTATGAACCGACGTTTGAAAAAATACCGAATTATACGACGGACATGGAAGAACGGGTGATTCGAGGCGAAAACACGGATAGCGCGGCTTCCTCCTCCTATTTCGTGTTTGTTTACCGTAACGGGAAATTTGAGCAGGTAAACTAAGGGACAGGGAAGCGGGTGAGGTGATATCAGGTCCGGCGGGGATTGGATGATGCAATACGGACAGCGGCAGCCATTCCCCCGTCTCCGTAGGATGGATGTGCCATAAATTCACCCGAAAGGCTGCAGGGCTTCTGACCTGAGGCCAGCGTACGCAGAATTTCGCTTTCCCACCCGTAAAGTCTTGATATGGAGATGGATTCTATGCCGAGTAAGGCTTCCGTCACGTGATTCCGGTAGGAATCTATGTGTTTTTGGATTAAAAAGCGCATCAAATCAAGCCGTTTTTCCATGCTTGTGACATTGGACGATGCGGGAGCCGTGCGGTAATCAATGAGCGGTTTTTCGACGATTCCGATGAAGGTGTCCGGCGAGGTTTCCAGCATGCTCAAAAAGAAATCCCAGTCTTCAAAACCGGATTGCATGGATTCGTCATATCCGCCGCACTGCTCCCATATTTCATGACGCAGGATATGCGTTGCCGGACAGCAGTTGCGTGCGAGAAATGCAGTGATGCCGCCCCCGCAGGGACAAACCGTTGCATCCAGGATGCCAAAAGTATGCATCCTGGAGGAGGCTGCGACCATAGACGGATGATTGCGCAGGAGATGGCTGACTTCCTCAATATAAGAAGGTTCCAGTCTGTCGTCTCCGTCAAGTACCAGCGTTAAGGATGTCTGTGCCTGGCGGATTCCGGTATTTCTTGCCGCGGATACTCCGCCGTTTGGCCGCCGGAGTACGGTTAACGGAACCGGCAGACCGGGGCTTGACTGGATGGCATTTAAGATACGGACGGATTCCGCGTCCGTGGAACCGTCATCCACAAGAATGATTTTTGCCGGCGGCGTTGTTTGGCAGCACAGGGAATGGATGGCTTCCAAAATCATGGAGCCTTGGTTGAAACTGGTAACGACGGCTTCCACATCTTTGGCAATGTGGCGGTCGTCATTATGTATTTTTAAGATATCATTGATATCTTTGATGTCTTTGATGTTATCGATATCTTTGATGTCATTGATATGCATATTTCTTTCCTCCGTATAATGTAAGGTTTTGCTTGGCATGTTTTCCTTCCGGCTGCTTGCGGCGCAGCTGTTTC
>CANTGP010000189.1 GCA_947653315.1 uncultured Lachnospiraceae bacterium | reverse complement strand
GTATTCATCCAGGGAAAACAGAAAATAGTCTTATTACTCGCATAACCGATTGCCAAAGAGGCACGCCATTTTTCCCAAAAGCAGTTAGTGGAAAGGCCGTAATGCAGTCTGCCGGGTGTCAGACCAAAATCTTCAATAATCCCGTCAATGTTTTCATATTTATGGTATTTCTTCAGGGCATAATCCAATGCTTTACGGATACTTATCTCCCGTTTTAGCAATTTTCCTGAATATAACGGTTTTCCCATGTACCACCCAGCCCTTTGCACTGTCCCAGCGTCCACTTCCACATCATCGAAATAAACCTTTTCCTCCTCTCTCGGAATCTCGTTTGTAAGGAGAAGGGAGATTGCTTCCCCTCCCCCTCCATATTCACATACAACCCCGTATATTTTTCCCCTTTCAAAATTAAATACATTATCTACTGTATAATCCCATCCCCTTTCACCAAAAGGATTCCTTATATCTAAAAACCTTTCTTTCGTTTCCAGCCTTATTTTTTCCAAAACTGCCACCACTCCTTTTTAAACCCTACACTTTCAACATTCCAAATAGGTATTGGTACCCTTTGTCCATCCGTACTTTCTACCACAAACTTTGCTATTGATTTTTCAGCATTTCCCTTATCTTTCTGAAAAGAAGCATTCGTTTGAAACTTTAAAACATTCTGTGCTTTACTGCTTATCCCAGCAATACTCGCTTGCTTTCTTGTTGGCTGTCTGTTCCATGCAAACACTCGGGTTTCCCATCTATTATTCCGTCTCCCCAGTTCACCTGAGGACATTATTTTCTGTGCGTTTTCGTCCGTGGTCACATGATAATAAACATTACTCCTATTGTACTGGAAATTATCCCTGAGCCTTTTAATCCCCTGATCGGCACCATAAAACGCCGCACTGGATACCCCGCCGATAGCCGCGCCATATAACGCGCTCCCAAAAAATTTCCAAATGCTGAACTTCTCCCGGTTCCTTTTTACGCCGCCCGTTTGCAGCGGGTTGTACCGGTAGCCTTTCGCGGAACTGTAGCCAAGGCACTGCCGGAAAGGGCTTCCGCTTCCGCATCCCGCCCTTGGGTCACGCTGCGGCAGGTACGGGAAATAAAGTTTCCCTGCCAGTCCGGCCAGGATACCGTTTGGTGTCCGGTCGGAATCCTGCCTCACATCACGGGTAAGGTATCCGAACCCGCCGCTTAACGCACCGGCCACTCCCCCTCGGAATACGGCATTCTTCACGTTCTTTAACTCCCCGGTACCGTAGTGGGCGTTGCCTATCATGTTGTCTATCCCGCCGGTAATGCTCCCCCGGATGTCAACCTTCCCACCGGTAATCCACTGCCGTACCGCGGTTCCGGCCGTTCCCGCAAGGAAGTGGACGCCATGTGCAACCGCCTTCGGCACACCGACCCCGGCCGCAACCAGCCCGCCCTGTGCCGCACCGATGATGGCACCGTTCAGGATATCCCCGCCTGCCTTTCTCCAGTTGATTTTTCCCGTTTCCATTACCTGGGACACGGTGGAACTGATGAATCCCCCTGCACCGCCTATGAAACCGCCGAGAAGGGCTCCCACGAGGATGTGCGGAAGCTCACCGTCCGGGTCCACGTAATCCACCGGGTCATTGCCGCAGTACCGGTACCCGTTCAAGTCCCTCCTCACCGGGTCCGGCGCCAGCATCCTGCCGTTCGCGTCGTCATAGAACCTCGCATGCGCAAAGTGCTTCCCGACCACCGGGTCATAACGGTAGCTGGTAAATCCCATGTTCTCCCCGAATTCGGGCAGGATTTCCGTCCCGTCCTTCAGGTTCCCCCAGATACCGCGCCCCGCATACTGCAGCACCGTGCCCTGTCCGTCCGCCGCAAACAGCGGACTCCCGTAAATATCGGACTGGAAGAAGGTCCTGCCGCCTTCCGCTCTTTGGCTTAACCTGTGGTACCCCTGCCCGAAGACGGTCCGGATGCTCCCGGCACCCGTTTCATACGCCATCAGACCACTGCACGGGTTGCCGAGGTAATCCGGCACGTACTGCACCTCCCGGTTACGGGACACGCCTTCCGCCGCCGTCTTCCGCACGTTCCCCACGCACATGCCGAGGGCATTGTAGGAATAAATGCTTTCCTCACCGGCCTCCGGGTTCTTCCCGAGCACCATCCGTCCCGCGGCATCGTACACGTACTGCCGCACCACGGTTTCCCCGCGGCGTTCCTCCGTCAGGTTTCCGCACCGGTCATACCCGAAGCCGTACGCCACGCCGTCCTCCGTCATGGAAACGAGCTGGTTTAGGGCATTATACTTATACACCACCTTTTGGATGCCGTCCAGGGTTTTCGCCGTCCGGTTGCCCAGCGCGTCATAGGCATAGGCTTCCGTCTTCCCGCCGTCCAGGTACGAGACAAGCTGCCCCGCCGCGTCATAACCGTACACCGCGCTGCGCGCCGCCCCGGGCATGTTCCCGCCCCTTACGGAACCGGTAATCCGGCCCGCCGCGTCGTAGGTAAACGCCTCCTCCACGGACGCCGTGCCGCCAAACAGATAGGACGCCTTCACGGGCTGCCGGTTGGCATTGTAGGCATAGGATGCCACACTCCCGGGCTGGGTGACGGACGCCACGTTCCCTGCCGCGTCATAGGCATACTGCGCGACGGTCTCCCATTCCTGCCCAGCGCCTCCCGCAACATCTGCCGTGCCTGACGATTCCACCGTCCCCGCCGCACGCTCCTTCACGGTCAGCAGGCGGTTGTTTTTATCAAAGGCATACGCCGCCGCACTGCCGTCGGGGTACCGGATGCCGGTACGGTTGCCCGCCGCGTCATGGCTGAATCCGGTCCTACGCCCGTTGTGGTCCGTCACCGCCGCCAGCCTGCCCAGCGCGTCGCGCTCCATGGACGTGGTGCCGTTCCAGTCCGTCATTTCCACCGGCTCGCCCCGCCTGTTGTAACGGAACGCCGCCGTGCGCCCGTCACTGTACGCCATCGACAGCGGATTGTTGTTCAAATCATAGGTAATGACAGTCTCCCGTTGTTCTTCGTCCGTGACGGACACCACGTTGTCATTCCCGTCATAGGCATACGCCTTTTCCTCCAGCAGGGGGTTGGTTTCCCTGACCACGCGCCCCTTCCTGTCATAGCGGTAGAGCGTGGTGCAGGACTGTTCCCCGTCCCCGGACAGGCATTCCTTAATCCGGTTGCCCGCCGCATCGTATTCATACTGCGCCGCATGGCCGAGGGCGTCCTCCGTCCGCACCAGGTTGCCGCAGGCATCGTAGGCATAGCGCGTCACGCCGCCTTCCGCATTTTCCACCGTGGCAATCCGCCCGTCCGCCGTGTAAGTAAACGATACCGTATTCCCCATGGCATCCGTCATGGACGTTACCTGCCCAAGCAGGTCACGGGCATAGGAAACCGTGCCGCCCAGCGCGTCCGTTTCCGTCAGCACCCGGCCCAGCGCATCATAAGTGTATACCGTGGCGTTTCCTTCCCCGTCCGTCACCGACAGCAGGTTCCCCGCGGGCGAATACGCGTACCGCGTGATATTCCCGTTGGCATCGGTCCGGGAGGTCATCCTTCCCGTGCCGTCATAGGTAAACGCCGCGCCGCTCCCCAGGGCACCGGAAACCCGTACCAGCCGTCCCAAGGCATCGTATTCATAGTCCGTTGCCGCGCCTTCCATGTCCGTCACGCGGGAAACCCTGCCCGTATTGGTGTATTCGAACGTCAGGCTGCTTTCCGCCCCGTCCCTCATACAGACCAAACGGTTGTCGGCGTCATATTCGTAGGTGCGCACGTTGCCGTTTGCATCCGTGAACGATGTCCGGTTGCCCGCCGCATCGTAGGTACAGCCCCACGTATTTCCTTCCTCATCCGTGCTGCCCGTCAGGCGGTCCAGGCTGTCGTAAACGTAGGTCCTCTCCCCGCCCAGCGGATTGGTTTCCGATACCAGGTTGCCGTTCCCGTCATAGGCATATGCCGTAACCCCGCCGTTTGCGTCGGTCACTTCCACAAGCTGCCCCCTGGCGTCGTAAACATAGGCCGTTTCATGCCCCAGCGGATCCGTCTCTTTCACCAGACGGTTGTTGGCATCGTATTCATAAGCGGTTACATGCCCTTCCGCATCCGTCACCCGGACACAGTTGCCGTTTTTGTCGTAAGCATAGGCAGTCTTCCCGCCGTCCGGCGCCGTTTCCTCCAGGAGTCTTCCCATGCCGTCATAGGCATAAACAGTCTCCCTGCCTTCCCTGTCCGCTGCCGCCGTCAGGTTGTCGTCGGCGTCGTACTGCGCATGTTCCGTATTGCCCTCCGTGTCCGTTACGGATACCACGCGCCCCAGCCTGTCATAGGCAAAAACCGTGGTCCCCGCACCGGTCTGTACCGACTGCAAACGGTTTTCCGCATCATACGTATAGGAAATGACATTGCCGTCCTCATCCGTCCTTGCCAGCAGGTTCCCCGCTTCGTCATACGTATAGCCGACACTGTGCCCCAAGGGGTCCGTCTCGCTTAAGACACGCCCTGCCGCATCGTAAACATAGGAGCGTTGGTTGGAAAGCTGGTCGGTAACGGCGCTCACCCGTCCCATGCAGTCATAAGTATAGCTTACCGTCCCGCCTGCCGCATCGCATACCCGGACCAGTTGTCCCGCCGCGTCAAAGGAATAGTCTGTCACGCCGCCGTTTTGGTCCGTCCGTGAGGTCCGGTTGCCGTGTGCGTCATACGTACTGCTCACGCAGTAGCCCAACGGGTCCGTCTCCGTGATCAGATTCCCCTTTTCATCATAGGCAAACCGGTATTCGTTGCCGAGGAAATCCGTGGCAAGCGTCACCTGTCCCATGGCGTTGTATTCCATCCGCTGTCCGTTGCCCATCCGGTCGGTGGTTCCTGTCCGGTTGCCGTTCCTGTCATAGGTAAAGAGTATCCTGCCGTCGGCATCCTCCACGAACAGCAGATCCCCTGCCGCCGAATACTGACAGGAAACCGTCCGCCCCCCGGGGGAGGTATAGGAGGTCATCCTTCCGGTGGCATCATGGGTATAGAGACAGACATTCCCGTCCGGATCCGCCGCCTGCTCCAAATGGTTCTGTTCATCATAGGCATAGGTCCAAACATTGCCGCTCCTGTCGGTAAAGGAAGTCAGGTTATCCTGTTCATCATAGGTATAGGAACTTGTATTCCCCCTTTCATCCTGCATCCAAACCAGGTTGCCGCGTTCATCATACCGGCAGCTTATGGCTGCACCGTCCTGCCCCGTCACTTTTACGGGCCTGTTGTTCCCGTCGTACTCCGCACGCTCCTCCGTGCCGTCCGGGTGGATAACGCGTACCATGCGTCCGTATTCATCATACTCCATCTTTGTGGAATTGCCAAGGGCATCCGTCTGTTCCGTCATCTGCCCCCTGTCATTGTAAACCGTATGGATGCTGCTTCCTTCCAGTACGATATCCGTAACATGTCCGGCTTCATCATGAGTATAGCTTGTCACATGTCCCAGCTCGTCGGTAAACTCCGTCACCCGGTTTTCCTCATCATAAGACACAAAGCTCCTGCCCCTGCCGGCCGTATCCTGTTCCGTTACCCTCCCCTGTATGTCGTAACGGTTGGTCAGGTATACTTCCCCCGCAAAATCCGTAATGGTCAGCAGGTTACATGCATCGTCATAGGTAAAGGACATTTTCCCGCCGTCCGGAACCGTCACGCCTTCCAGCCTGTCGTCCGTGTAGGTGAAACGGATTGTATTGCCCATGGCATCCGTCACGCTTGTCACTTTCCCGTCCGTATAGGCAAGGTCCATGCCCGCCCCGTGGCATCCTTCCATGCGCACGGTCTGTCCGTCGCCGTCGGAAAGGAAGCGGTATGACACCATGCCGTCCTCCACAATCCGGTTTAAACACAGTTTTTCATCAAACACATATTCCGTGCCGTCCAAATCCGTAACGGAATAGGAGCCGTCCCCGTTTACCGCCAGCGCATAAGAAGATACTTCCCCGTCCGCCGGCCGGAAACCGCCGTCTTCCCCATCCCGCACAAAAGCTGCCACATCGTCATAAGGGGTGTAAAAATATGCATGTTCCCCGTCCAGGTTAAGCAGATAGTCCAAAGAATGCGTCCATTTCTTTCCCAAAGGATACGCCGGTCCGCCTTCCCGGTTCCTTGCCTCCCTTCTGGAATCATACATGGTGGTAAAGTGCAGTCCGTCCTTTCCATGGTCTTCCAGCCATGTATAACTCCAAAGGAATGCGCCTGTCAGGGCGCTGACCGGATCGTTTCCCATATAAGACCGTCTGCCGTCCGGGTACCTGCGCCGCTTGCCGTGTGCCAAACC
>CANTGP010000188.1 GCA_947653315.1 uncultured Lachnospiraceae bacterium | reverse complement strand
GAAAAGAGGTACACTGTAATAGAAAATAGAAACATTTATGGAGGAATACGTCATGTACCGGTTGATATCGGGATGGTAATGGCTGTAATCCGCATAACGGTCTAAATCACAGATAATCCACTCCTGGTTCGGGAAAAAGAAAACACGCACATTGTCATAAGCAAGCAGCCGCTTTGTGATATATTCATATTCCCGCATGGTGGCTTCCAGGTGGTTCTCCCGGAGTACGTCATTCCAAAACAGAATGCTGTAAGGCGGGAAAAACACATAAAATTCCGTCTCCGGATGCCGTTCCACATAAGGGCAGATATTGGCATCCAGGTTTGCTTTCACGTTTTCCACATAACTTTCCGGGTCCGCCTCCTCCTCCACCGTTTCCGGCTGGACATAATTGTGCATCACCCACTGTTTGCTGTAATATTCCTCCGTCCACCAGCTCGCATACACGGTGGCAAGATCCGTCTTATCGGGGTCCGCAAGGGGACGCAGGATATATTCCAAAAGCACGTCCTTATTTAACACATACGGCACGTCATTCCATACCTTGTCATCATACAGGTATTCCGGAACCGGGTACTTGGTTTCCTCCACGCCGCCGCTGTAAGTGATAACATCAATTCCGAGGAATACCGCATCCACCGTATGACCGCTGTCAAACAGGATATCCATAATGTTCGCCTGGTCTTTCGGAAATGCACCGCTGTAACTTAACTTTAACGTCTGCAGTCCCATCAGTTCCCGGAACCAGTCGGTGTTAAAATTCACGGTCATGGACGAACCCAGAATCACGCTGTCATACTCCATATGTTTCGCCATTCCCGGATTTTGGTTTATCTGATGGTCCACCACATAGGGAAAATCCTTTAACGGACTGTGGTACTGGAAAAAAGGGTCCACATATACCACCAACAGGACCACTGCCGCCGCCAGCCCGCAAAACACCGTAAGGAAAACCGCCAGCCACCGTTTTAATTCTTTCCCGTCTTTCATACCGTTCTCCTTTCGTTTTCCGCTGCTGCACGCCCCAAGTCAGTAAACGCTTTCCTTCCGAAAAAATCAACCGCTTTCTCCCTAAAAATTTACATACAGAAAGGTACCGACCTGTGAAAACGTCAGCACGCACCACAAAAGCGCTGCCGCAAGCAGCGCTGCATTCCAGGCCTTCGGTTTCATGCGTTCCGCCACCCATGCCGCATTCTTCCCGAAAAACACAAGAAGCAGGGAGCCCGCGGTAATAACCGCCATCAGGATATAATGCCCGTATTCCCACCGGTCCAGCCGCAGCACCTTCAAAACATACCAAAATTCGTCCAGGTTAAAATACCCCGCAAGATTCCGGTTCACCCGCACAAAATCGTTTTGGATTAATTTTGCCAGCAGTTCGCTGCCCTGCGCCACATCCGCCGCACGGAAATAAACCCATGCCACACTGACATAAACAAACGTGGCTGACACACAGGCGCCCCGAACCAGGCATCCGGCTGCCCGCCCCGCAATTCCCTGTTTTCCGTATCTTCCGTCGTCCGGCTGCCCGCCTTCCTTCCTGACCGGCGAAATCTTCCGCCCTTTCCGGACCGCTCTCCCTTCCTGCCACATCCTCGTCACCGCATACAGCACGCCGTGCATCATTCCCCACAGGATAAAATTCCACCCGGCGCCGTGCCATATGCCGCTCAGCAGGAAAACCGCCAGCAGGTTCCGGTACATCTTCGCCTTCCCCTTCCGGTTTCCGCCCAAAGGGATATAGACATACTTTGTAAAAAAACGGCTCAGCGTCATATGCCACCGTTTCCAAAAATCGATGATATTGCACGCCTGATAGGGCGAATGGAAGTTCACCGGAAGCCCGATGCCGAACATCCGGCCTACGCCCCTGGCCATGTCGCAGTAACCGCTGAAATCAAAATATAACTGCAGCGAATAAAACACCACTAACAGCAGGGCATCGGAGCCATGCATCGCGGAAAGGTTGGCATACCCGTAGTCCACCGCTCCCCCGAACGTATCCGCCAAAATCACCTTTTTCATCATTCCCATGACGAACAGCGCAATTCCCCGGATGAATTGCTCCCCGTCAAGCCGCTTTTGTCCGATGGCGGCAAATTCCGGGAGCAGCTCCGAATGGTTCACCAAAGGTCCTTCCACCAGTTTCGGGAAATACAGGATATAGAGCAGGTAATCCCAAAAACCGCACGATTGGATTTCCCCGCGGAATACATCCGTCAAAAAAGAAATCTGCTGGAATACAAAAAAACTGATTCCCACCGGAAGCAGGATTTTTGCCCCGCTTTCCCAAACGGCGCCGTCTCCTCCAAACAGACCCAAAGGCTCCAGTTTCCTTAAATTATCCAGCAGAAACCCCGTATATTTAAAATAGGCAAGCACACCCAGGTTCCCGAAGATACCCAAAACAAAAACCGCTTTCCGTCCCGTTCTTTCCAGCCACAGGTACACGGCATAATTAAACGCCACGCTCCCTAAGAGAACCGCAAGGCTCTGCACCCCAAACCCTGCGTAGAACCAAAGGGACATGGCGGTAAGCCAAACCTTTGCCGCCTTCCCCTTCCCTTTTCCCGCCATGGCATGAAAACCCGCCAGACTCACGGGAAGGAAAACAAACACAAACAGGTATGAATGAAACAACATGCCACATACTCCTATCTTAAAATGCCAAAACCCATTAGTCCCTGCATTGACAAATCATCCCGCATGCATCAACCGTGCAGCCACCGGATCATAATATATCGGATACCCTTCTATGGTGTCCAAAAGTTCCAGTCCGTAATCCTCCGGTTTTGCCGACACGCCTTTATTGTTCGGCAGGACGATATACGTGCAGTTACGCTCCCTTGTCAGCTTCAACAGTTCTTCGATATCAATGGTCGCGGGATGGTTCATCACCGTATGCACCGGTTCCGCATACTGCCACTTCGGCTCCACCATTTCCCGTCCGTAAAGAAGCTGGATGTCCGTATCATACTGCCTGACAAAATAAACCAAATCCGTGGGAAATACTGCCCAAATCCTTTCTTCCCCTTCCTCCGGCGCAATGACGTCGCAGATATCAATCACTTTCTGCGGGATATGGTACGGGTTTTCCGCCTTGGACATATACTGGCTGGCATAGACATAAGTCCCCCCGAATGCCACCGCCATGCAAAGCAGCACAAGCGTCAGCCGCTTCATCCACGGACCCGCCTGTCCGCATTTCCCGCATACAAAACCGGCAAATTTCACACTGCCGTATGCAATGACAATGCCCATGGGAACCAGCCAAAGCATCCGGTAATACGTATCCCCGTCCCCCATCAGCCGTACAAAGGCTTTCCTTGTAACGGGAAAAAAGAAGCCGAGCAGCAGACTGACCGGCATATAGACGAACATCGCCCGCCTGTGTCTGTTCTTTTCCGCAAACAGCAGGTAAACCAGTGCCAAAGCAAACAACACAATCAGATACCGCCCGCCCACATAATTTTTAAAGATTACTACGCTTTCCATGAAAATCCCATACATCGTTTTCTTCTTTTCCTTTCCCCGTTTCCTGTACTACACATGCAAAAACAAATACAATACCATATAAACCAAATTCGGCACGCAGGCAAATCCCGCTTTCACCAAAATGCTAAACTTCCGCTCCGTCAACGCCATCCAAAACGCAACCGCGGCAATCAGTACCACATTCAGGAACGCCACCATGGACGTGCAGACCCCTGCCGTCATATTCGTCAAACAAAGCAGGAGCCACATTCCCGCCCGGCTTCCCTTTTCCGCCTGCCGTTCCCGTCCCGCCGCTCCCTGACCGTCCCCCGTATCGAAAATCCAAAGAAGCAGCCACACCGTCGCCGGAACCACAAAATTCGCCGCCACCGATTTCCCCTGCCATGTCCGCGTCAGGAAAAATGTCTCGTTCGTATAAATGGAAACATTCCCGAACATCTGCAGCAATGCCATGATAACCATAAACACCGGCAGATATTCCCGGTTCTTCGCCGTCAAATATTTTCCGATTTCATAATAAACCATATAAGTCAGCGGGATCAACAAAAACGGCAGGATACTGTGGGCGAGGATGGTGGCATGGATTCCCGACATTTTCGCGATATAAGCCGTCCATACCGGAAGCACCGCCAGAGAATGGCGGATATCCAAAGAAGTGGTTCCCCCGGTATAAGGCTTGATCAGGTACATGGTCTCACTCTGCTGGGTCACCAAGGATTGCGCCACATACTCCGCATCGTCCCCGTCAAAGGAAGCCAGGGTAAACGCCTTATAAAGCTGCCAAACCACCAAACCGAAAAACAGCAGCCATTCGATCTTTCCTTCCACGGACATTCCCTTCACATCCGCCGCCGGTTTTAAACCGGCCCATTCCTTCCGCCCTGTCCAGGAAGCCGCACCGGACCGCCGTCCGGAATCCTTCTTCCAATCCCACAGGAACAGCAAAACCCCCGCTGCCGCAGTAATAAGCGCAAGCACCGTAAACCAAACCACCATCGTGCGGAAACTGTAATATTTCACGAAAAGAATACAGGGAACCGTCACAAGCCAGCATAAAGGCAGCATTACCAAATACCCTGCCACAAATACCACCGCCGCATTCCTCCTGTTTCCGGAAAGCCACCGCACCGGAAGCAGTCCCATACAAAACGGTATCACCAAAAGCCAAAAAACCAGGCTGATTCCTTTTACTATAACCATAAAGACCTCCATCACTCCGACTAGTAACACGCTTTTACTATTTTAACCCAATTCCCCCTATCTGTCCATGGACAATCTCATCATATCATGCTAAAATATATACGATTGCGGGAAATTATCCCCGTACAGATTACACAACCATGCAAACTATGCAAATGAGAGGAATCAGGCAATATGAGGAAAGTATTAGTCATCGGCGCCGGTCCCGCAGGACTTACCGCAGCCTATGAATTATTATCGGACAGACAATCCGGCAGCCCGGACGTGGACAATGATTACGAAGTGGTCGTATTTGAGGAAACCGACACGTTCGGAGGCATTTCCAGAACCGTAAATTATAAAGGCAACCGGATGGACATGGGGGGACACCGTTTTTTCTCCAAAGTACCCGAAGTCAACGAGTGGTGGGACAGGATGCTTCCCGAACAGGGTGCGCCCACCTACGACGATATTCTGTTAAAACGTCCCATGCCCCTTGCCAAACAGGGACCCGACCCGCAGAAGGAAGACCGGGTCATGTTAAACCGGAACCGGGTTTCCCGTATTTATTTCAAAAAAAGATTTTTTGATTACCCGATTTCCCTGAAATTTGAAACGTTAAAAAACATGGGGTTCTTAACCACCATCCATGTATTTTTCAGTTATCTTGCCGCCTTACTCCACAAGCGTCCCGAAAAATCGCTGGAGGACTTTTATGTGAACCGCTTTGGGCATAAACTGTATGCCATGTTCTTTGAAAATTACACGGAAAACCTTTGGGGACGCCATCCCAGCGAAATTGCCCCTGACTGGGGCGCACAGCGGGCTAAGGGGTTATCCATTTTCGCCATCCTCAAGGATATGGTATTAAAGCTCCTTCCCGGTAAGAAGAACCGCAAAGTGGAAACTTCCCTGATTGAACAATTCAAATACCCGAAACTCGGTCCCGGACAGTTATGGGAAGTCACTGCCGACGAGATTACAAAGCTGGGCGGAACCATTTTAAAAAATAGCCGGGTAACGGGATTTACCAAAGACGAAAATAACCATATTACCGCCCTCACCTATGAGCAGGACGGCAAAACCCTTACCATGGAAGGCGATATCTTCATTTCCTCCATGCCGGTGAAAGACCTGGTTGGCGGAATGAATGGCGTACCGAAAAAAGTAGCCCGCATTGCCGCCGGACTCCCGTACCGCGATTACCGCACGCTGGGCGTGCTCGTACCCCGGCTGAACCTGAAAAACAAGACAAAAATGAAAACCGTGGGCAATATCGTACCCGACTGCTGGATTTACGTCCATGACCGGACGGTAAAGTTAGGACGTCTCCAAATATACAACAACTGGTCCCCTTACATGATTAAGGACCTGAAACATACCGTATGGGTCGGTTTGGAATATTTCTGCAACGAAGGCGACAAATACTGGAACATGTCGGACAAAGCATTTACGAAATTCGCCGTCGGAGAAATGGTAAAAATGGGACTGATCGACAGCCCTTCCGAAGTCATCGACACCCATTCGGAACGGGTAAAGAAGGCGTATCCGGCTTACTTTGACACCTACAAGTATATGGACCAACTGGTGGAATACCTGGATACCATCGATAATTTGTATTGTGTCGGAAGGAACGG
>CANTGP010000187.1 GCA_947653315.1 uncultured Lachnospiraceae bacterium | reverse complement strand
CCCCGTAAAATTCGCAAACAGCCAATTCCCGTTTTCCTGAAGCAGATTCAGTTCCTTCTGCATATCGTCTAAATATTCCTGGCTCTTTTCCGCTTCGTCCTCTATCGTAATAAAGGAAAGGTCTTTTACAATGATCTGCAGTCCGCGGCGCATCCCCATAACCTTGTTGGTAATCTGGTATTCGATATTGTAAAATTCCGAATACTTATCCGCGTTTTCATTCAATCCGTCGATGGAAGTTACGACTGTCACACAGAACATTATGATAATAATCATAAATGTCACCAACAGTTTCGTTCTGATTTTTAAATTCTTCATTTCCGTTCCCTACCCTTCGTCATAAACAATGGCAGTCTGCTGCACGGCAGCTCCCCCTGCTTTGCACCAAACGGCAAACTGTTTATTGTATTATTATCCTATACTTGTAGATTATAATGGATTATTGCCCATCTGTCTACTTGATTCCTTCATCTGAAACACTAAAATTTTGCCAATCCTTTTTTTTCCAGTAAAACCACGGTTTCTATGTTGCCCGTAAACGGGAACTGGTCCACGCTTCCGACCCGCGCCGCCTCATACCCGTTTTCTAAAAATACTTCCAAATCCCTTACCAGGCTGGTGGGTTTGCAGGAAATATAAACCAGCCTGTCCACCCCGTAACCGATTATTTTACGCAGCGCTTTTGGATGAACCCCGTCCCTTGGCGGATCCAAAATAATAAAATCCGGCAGTTCCCGGATGCCGTCCAATACATTCAGCACATCCCCCGCAAGGAACTCACAATTATCCAGCCCGTTCATCCGCGCATTTTCCCGCGCCGCTTCCACCGCCTCGCCGACAATTTCCACGCCGATGACTTTTCCGGCCGTATCCGCCACCATCTGTGCGATGGTTCCCGTCCCGCTGTATAAATCATAAACCACCGGTTTTCCCTTTCCGTTTCCGGCCAGGGAGCCGATATAGTCCCTCACCATGGAATAAAGCACTTCCGCCCCATGGGTATTTGTTTGGAAAAAGGAAAACTGGGAAATACGGAACTTTAACCCCAAAAGTTCCTCGTAAAAATAGTCCTGCCCGTAGAGTACCTCGGTTTTGTCACTCTGCACCACATCCGCCACGGAATCATTCTCCGTGTGCAGGATTCCCACAACGTTCCCTTCCAGTTTCAGCCCCAAAAGCGCTTCCTTAAAAGGCGTTAAATCATGTTCTTCCTGCGCAGATGTCACAAGCGCCACCAATATTTCCCCTGTTTTTGCCGCCTTACGTACCAGCAAATGCCTTAAATAGCCTTCATGCCGCAGCCGGTGGTAATGACGGATTCCCCGTTCCGAAAAATGTTCCTTTGCACAGGTCAAAATCCGGCAAAAGTCCCCGTCCACAATCCGGCACCCGTCCACGGTCACGATATCGTAAAAACTGCCCCGTTTGTGCATCCCAAGCGCCAGCGGTCCGTCCTTTACCTCATCCCCGAAGGAAAATTCCATCTTGTTCCGGTATCCGTAAGGATGGGGACTCTCTTTTATCCCGTCCAGGACATAAGGGGTTTCCTGCCTGCAAAGCACGGGCTCCAAGAGCCTGCTTATCTGTCCTTCCTTCAGCTTGAGCTGTTCCCCGTAAGGCAGGGACATATAAACGCACCCGCCGCAGCTTCCGAAATGCGGACAGGGACTTTCCGTCTCCAAAGGGGATTTTTCCAATACTTCCAAAAGTCTCCCCTCGGCTTTCCCTTTCCTCGCTTTCTGAACCCGGAAAGATACCTTCTGTCCTGCAATGGCATTTTTTACCACACAGGTACCGCCTTCGCACACCACGATTCCTTTGTTGGGGAAATCCACGCGTTCCACGGTGCCTTCCGCCACATCTCCTTTTTTCATCACTCCTTCATTAGCTCCTTTTTGTTTCTCCTCCCTACGCGCCGGGCATCCGCCGGGTTTGCCGGCAGATTCGCCATAGATCGAGTAGGGAAGGCATCTTCCCTACTCGCCGCGCCGCCCGCATGCTGTGAAACAGCAAACTTCCATATGCGGGCGTGTGCACAAAAACGGAATGTACAAACAAGTACATTCCGCCTTATTTCCATGGACATCGTCCTGCATCCGCCGCATTGGTATCACGGATACGCCGGTACGGTTTTTACTGTCCGTTTTCCCCCTCTAAGGCATCGTCGTCATCTTCATCCTCAAAGAAGTCGTCGTCAAAATCATCATCGAAGTCATCCTCAAAATCTTCCAGGTAATCCGGTTTCAGGTAACGGTATACGGCATATGCAATGCCTGCCACCGCGGCGATTGCGCCGATTACGGCGAAAATCCAAAGTACGCTGTTGCATTTTTTCTTTTCTTCTTCCTTTTTCCCCAAAAGCTCATTGATCCTTGCCATATCAATATATTCTTCCAGTTTGTTCAGCTTATTCATAATCCATACCTCTCTCCATCTTTATTCGGTTTATTGTTACCCGTTGCCGGTGCCTTCATACCTGTTACTGCCATGCTGCAGACAAACCAGTAACCGATTACGTGCCTCCGACCGTATATTAAATATAATATAACACTAATTCCAATAATTTACTATAAAATTTTGATAAAATTATAATTTTTTCAATTTTGCAAAGGCAGCATACATAATTTTCTGTCCGGCGCCGTCAAAAACCACCGTTACCTGATAGTCCCTCGGTCCTTTTTCCAGTCCCGTTACCGTTCCTTCCCCGTATTTGACATGTTTCACCCGGTCGCCCACGGTATAATCCGGCTCGCCGGTCCCCTGTATGCCTTTGGACAGCCCGTTTACCCCTTTTAAGGCTCCCACACCGCCTCCGCTGATGAACGGGCGGTTTTGGGCCGGCGTCCGCTTGGGCACCGCCACGGCTTTCGGTTTCGGCTTGGCGGAAACGGCCGGCGTAGTTCCGAATACCGGCCGGTAGGCTGCGGTATTCCCTTCCCCACTGTCAAAAGGCTTCGTTTTAAACAGACTCCTTTCGCGGGAATCCTCCCCGTATTCCACCTCATCCCAACGCTTTACGGAAGGCACTTTCCGGTCTAAGAGTTCCTCCGGAATTTCCTTTACGAACCGGCTCACGGGATTGTACTGTGTCTCCCCCCGCAGCATCCGCTGTCTGGCACAGGTAAGGGTCAGGTCCTCCTTTGCCCGCGTGATTCCCACATAAGCAAGACGGCGTTCTTCTTCCATGTCTTCTACACTATCCGAAGTAATTGCCATATAGCCGGGAAACACACCGTCCTCCATCCCTGCCAGGTAAACATGGGAAAATTCCAACCCCTTTGCGCTGTGCAGCGTCATGAGGAGCACACGGTTGCCGTCGTCGTCGATGCGGTCAATATCCGCCACCAAAGCCACTTCTTCCAAAAATTCGCTCAGGCTTCCTTCCTCATGGCTTTCCTCATAAGCCACAATTTTACTGATCAGCTCATCGATGTTGGCAATCCGGTCTTCCGCGTCGTCTTCCTCCGACTGCTCCAATTCCTCCACATACCCCGTGGTTTCAATGATATCCTTAATCAGTCCTTCCAGTCCGTAATATTCCGATTTGCTGCGGAATGTCTGGATCATGGTGACAAAAGGCTCCAATTTCACCGCGCTTTTCCCGATGGTCATAATCCGGTCCGCCTCCCGGAGGGCATCGTAGAAACTGATGCCCCTTCCGTCCGCGTATTCCTGTACCCTCGCTATGGTAGTGGCTCCGATTCCCCTTTTCGGAACGTTGATAATGCGTTTTACCGCCACATCGTCACTGCCGTTATCGACGGTTTTCAGATAGGCAAGCATGTCCTTGATTTCCCTGCGTGCATAAAAGTTCGTACCGCCCACCACGTCATAGGGAATTCCCTCCACCACAAACCGTTCTTCCAGCATACGCGCCTGTGCGTTGGTACGGTAAAGCACCGCACAATTCCCATAGGATGCCCTGCCCTCCCTTACTTTGCGCATCACGTCGTCCGCCACAAATTCCGCTTCGTCATATGCCGTATCAAACTGCCGGAAATGCACCATGCTTCCTTCGCCGTTCTGCGTCCAAAGCGCCTTGTCCTTCCTGCCCGCGTTATTGCGGATGACCGCATTGGCGGCATCCAGCACATGCTGCGTGGAACGGTAATTCTGTTCCAGCTTAATGACCGCCGCTTCCGGGTATACTTGTTCAAAGTCCAGGATATTGCGTATGTTCGCCCCCCTGAATTTGTAAATGGACTGGTCGTCGTCCCCGACCACGCACAGGTTCCTGTACTGCGACGCCAAAAGCCGGATTAGTTCAAACTGCGCCGTATTCGTATCCTGGTACTCGTCCACCATGATATACCGGAACCGGTCCTGGTATCCGGCAAGCACTTCCGGGCAGAGCTTGAACAATTCCACCGTCTTTACGATTAAATCGTCAAAATCCAGCGCATTGCTTTTGCGCAGCACAGACTGGTATTCCGCATATGCCTGTGCGATTTTCATCTTATGGTAATCCCCCTGTGCCTGCCTGAGGTACTCCTCCGGCGAAACCAACTCGTCCTTAGCGGAGGAAACGGCGCCCATAATCGTCCGTTCTTTTAAAGTCTTCGTGTCAATCTGCAGACGCTTGCACACATCCTTCATCACCGTTTTCTGGTCATCCGTATCATAAATGGTAAAATGATTGTCGAAACCGATGCGGTCAATATACCTCCTTAAAATCCGTACACAGGTGGAGTGGAAAGTAGATACCCACACCTGCTCCGCGCCATGCCCGATAATGGTATTCACGCGTTCCCGCATCTCCCCTGCCGCCTTGTTCGTAAAGGTAATTGCCAAAATATGGTAAGGCTGCACGCCCATCTCTTTGATCAGATAGGCGATCCGGTGGGTCAGCACCCTCGTCTTGCCGCTTCCCGCCCCCGCTAACAGCAGAACCGGACCGTCCGTGGTGAAAACCCCTTGTTTCTGCTGTTCGTTTAATGTATCGTATATGCTCATCTGTCCTTTTCCTTCCGCAAAACCTTTACCGGATATCCTCCGCGTTAAAAGGGTCCCCGCACTCCGGGCAGAATTTGGGCGGGTTCTTCGGATCTTCCGGTTCCCAGCCGCATTTATCGCAACGGTACAACGGTTCCCCCTCCGGTTTCTTCTTTCCGCACTCGCTGCAGAACTTTCCTTTATTTACCGCCCCACACCCACAGGTCCACCCTGACGCCGGTTTCGGTGCGCCGCATTCCACACAGAATTTCCCGATATTACCTGCCGCCCCGCAGCCGCAGGTCCACCCTGCCTGCGTACCTCCATCCGGTGTCCGCCCCGTTTGGGACAGCGTTTCCGCCTGCATCCCCGTCTGTCCGCCATACCCGGCATTCCCCTGTGTTCCTGCCATCTGGGCGTTCTTACCCTGCTGTCCCATTTGGAACAGGGCGTTGGCATTCATTCCGCCCGCCATGTTCGCCATATTCATCGCCGCAAACCCCATCACGGGACCCGCTCCCTGGTTGGAAGCCGCAGACCGCATGGCATCCGCTTGTGCGTCCACCAACGCAGCAGCCGCCATGTCCGTATTCCGGTATACCGCCGTCCGCTGGAGGTTCTTAATCATTTCCTCATCTTCCGCAGATGCCTTCACCGCATTCACACCGAAGGATACGATGGAAATCCCCCGTAACCGCGACCACTTCGCCGACAGTTCCTCATTCAGTATGTCCGCCAGTTCCGACGTATGCTTGGGAATGGAACTGTAACGGACACCCATTTCGGAAATCCTTGCGAAAGCAGGCTGCAACGCCGTCAAAAGCTCGGTCTTCAACTGGCTGTCCAAGTTGTCCCTTGTATAATCCCCCTGGAAATTCCCGCATACATTGGCATAAAACAGCATCGGGTCGGTAATTTTATAGGAATATTCCCCATTGCACCGCAGCGAAATATCCATGTCCAAACCGATGTTGGCATCCACCACCCTAAACGGCACCGGGCTCGCCGTTCCGTATTTATTTCCCATAATCTCTTTTGTATTAAAGAAATACACCCGCTGGTCCTTTGCCGCATCCCCGCCAAAGGTGAAACGTCTGCCCACCGTGGCAAACGTCATGCCGACGCTTTCCCCGAAATCCCCGTAAAACAGGCTCGGTTCCGACGAGTTATCGTAAATAAATTCCCCCGGTTCCGCGCAGAACTCCGCTACCCGGCCCTGGTCCACGATCATCATGCACTGTCCTTCGTTCACCGCCACGACAGAGCCGTTGGTGATGATATTGTCCACGCCCTTTGTGTTGCTTCCCTTTCCGCTTACACGCTTTTTCCCTTTTACCGCCAAAACATCATTTCCCAGCGCATCACAATAGAAATACTCCCTCCACTGGTCCGCCAGTACCGTGC
>CANTGP010000186.1 GCA_947653315.1 uncultured Lachnospiraceae bacterium | reverse complement strand
CATTCTGCTTAGAAACTCCCAGCCGGAAAAAGCGCACGGAAAACCGGGACAGGCAATCCCGCTGCCGCCGCCCCGCCAAAAAATCCCTCCCGTGCGTCCGCCCCCCAACACAACATATCAGTTCAGCTCGCAAAATAATCCCTCCCGCGCTGGGTAGAGTAAAAACTTCTTGTTCTTTTCCATAAGAATGGTTATATTGTATATGGGAAGTGCAGTGTCAAAGTATTTTCTTTGCATGAAAAAATCAGTTGAAAATGCCAGAAGGAAATGTAATAAATATTTTTTTATTGCATGTATAGGTGAAAATGGACAGATATAAAGTGATAGGCGAATTTGGAAATCAGTATGTGGTCAAAAGGGATGGGGATATCAGGAATGTCAGAGTCGCGGGTAAATTTAAAAACGGTTTAATTTTGAGGAGTGAATATCCCGTGGTCGGTGATTGGGTAATCATTGATGATTCGGGTTTGATTGTTGAAGTTTGCGCAAGAAGAAATTCCGTTGCAAGAAAAAGGAGCGGTAAAAAGTATGAGCAGCAGATTTTGGCGGCGAACATTGACTATATGTTCATAGTAGCGCCGTTAGACACTGAATTAAACCTAAATAAAATCGACAGGTTTTTATTGCTTTCCCAAACAAATAAAATCGAACCGGTAATTGTGCTGACCAAGGCGGATATCTGTGAGGATGTTGATGCATGTATTGACAAAATGGTACACAGGTATGGTGGAATGATGAAAGTCATAATTTCGGATAAAGATACGGATGATGGGATTAACGGGCTGAAAAGAATCTTGCAGCCGGAAAAAACGGGTATTTTTGTGGGTCCTTCGGGAGCAGGAAAATCGACGTTGGTGAACAGGCTGTTAAACGAGGAAAAAGCAAGGACGGCCCAGGTACGGGAGAAGGATAAAAAGGGGAAACACACCACAACAAACAGGCAGTTATATGAATTAGAAGGAGGAGCGTTTATTATAGACACACCGGGAATAAGGGAAATCGGCCTGTGGATTAATAAAGAAATATATTCGGTAAGTGATGAGTTGGATAATTTGGCAAGGGATTGCAGATTCGGAGACTGTTCGCATAAGGTTGAGCCGGGATGCGCCATTCTTGATGCGGTGGAAAAAGGCATGGTGAGCCGGGCTGATTACAGGGCATACGTAAAATTAAAAGATGAAATCCGTTTTGCCGAGATGGCGCAAAACGATATGGTTAAATATGCATATGAGAAGAAAATGAAAATAAGAAAGAGGGAAGCCGGGACGGAAAGCAGGCGGAAAAGATAAACACGCAATGGAAAATTCTTTCTGTATTTGTATTTATTTCAATGATATTTCTTGTTTCTTTCCATAAGAGCGGTTATAATATGCTATATATGTTGGATAGAATAAAATTAAGGAGGTAGGATATGAGAGCATCTTCTATGGATACCCATATGGGAAATATAGCGATTGACAGCGAAGTGATTGCGCAGTACGCCGGAGCGGTTGCCATGGAATGTTTCGGGATCGTCGGTATGGCAGGGGTAAATGTGAAGGACGGTTTGGTGAAGTTGCTTAAGATGGACAGCATGACAAGGGGAATCAGGGTAACGTTAAACGGCCATAAACTGACGCTGGATTTCCATGTGATTGTCGCATACGGTGTGGGGATATTGGCGGTGGCGGATAACCTGATCAGTAACGTGAAGTATAAAGTGGAAGAATTTACGGGAATTGAAATTGAGAAAATCAACATCTTTGTTGAAGGTGTAAGAGTGATTGATTAAGGAGGATTTTGTTGTGGCTAATACAATCGACGCTAAGATGTTTGCCAAAATGTTCTTGGCCGGCGCAAAAAATTTGGAAGCAAAGAAAGAATGGATCAATGAACTGAATGTGTTTCCCGTTCCGGACGGCGATACGGGTACAAACATGACACTGACCATTATGTCTGCGGCAAAAGAAGTATCAGCATTGCAGAATCCGGACATGGCTTCCCTCTGCAAAGCAATTTCTTCCGGTTCTTTAAGGGGGGCGAGGGGAAATTCGGGCGTTATCCTTTCCCAGCTTTTCCGCGGTTTTACCAAAGGGGTCAGGGACTATGAGGAAGTGAATGTGGGAATCCTTGCCGATGCTTTTGACAAGGCGGTGGAAACCGCTTATAAGGCAGTCATGAAGCCGAAGGAAGGCACCATCCTTACGGTGGCAAAAGGCGGCGCGAAGAAAGCGAGGGAGCTTGCCGACAACGGGGAAGAAGATATCGGCATATTCTTTGGCGAAGTAATCAAATATGCGGATGAGGTACTGGCAAAAACACCGGAGATGCTTCCGGTCTTAAAGCAGGCCGGTGTGGTGGATTCCGGCGGCCAGGGTTTGATGCAGGTATTGAAAGGCGCTTATGATGTATTTTCCGGTAAGGAAATCGATCTTACCATAGCGGACGCCAAGCCTTCATCCATGGGCAGTATGCAGATGAATGCGGATGTACAGGCGCAGGCGGACATTAAGTTCGGGTATTGTACGGAATTTATCATTATGCTGAACCGGAATTTCAATATCAAACAGGAGATGGACTTTAAGGCTTATCTGGAATCCATCGGCGATTCCATCGTGGTGGTGGCGGACGACGACGTGGTCAAGGTACACGTACATACCAACGACCCCGGACTCGCCATCCAAAAAGCGTTAAAGTACGGTGCGCTATCCAACATGAAGATTGATAATATGCGGCTGGAGCATCAGGAGAAGTTGTTTAAAATGTCCGGGCAGCAGCCGGAAGCGGCTCCTGAGGAAAAAGAGCAGGAATCTCCCAAGAAGGATGTCGGATTTATTGCCGTTTCGGTGGGCGAGGGTATCAACGAAATCTTCAAGGGGCTTGGCGTGGATTACATTATCGAAGGCGGGCAGACCATGAACCCCAGTACGGCGGATATGCTGGATGCCATTGAGAAAGTAAACGCGGATACGGTTTTCATCCTGCCCAATAACAAAAACATTATATTGGCGGCGGAACAGGCGGCCCATATGGTGGAAAATAAGAAAATCGTGGTGATTCCCACGAAGACGGTTCCGCAGGGGATAACGGCGGTCATCAATTATGTGCCTGATTTGGGCGTGGAAGAAAATACGGATACGATGATGGAGGAAATCAAGGCGGTCAGCACCGGACAGGTAACGTATGCGGTAAGGGATACGGTCATTGATGACAAGGAAATCAAGCAGGGCGATTATATGGGGATTGGCGATGCCGGAATCCTGTCAAACGGTACGGATATGTCCAAAGTGACGCTGGAAATGGTGGATGACATGATGGGCGGCGATAAGGAACTGATCAGCATTTACTATGGCGCGGAGATCACGGAGGAAGCGGCGCAGGCGCTTGGGGACGTGCTTGCCGGGAAATACCCGAAATGCGATGTGGAACTGCAGTACGGCGGACAGCCGATTTACTATTACATCATTTCGGCTGAATAGGTGAGAAAAGGCGAGAAAAGGTAAGAAAAGGTAAGAATAGAAAGAATCGGGCAGGAAAAAAGGACGGGTTTCCGTCCTTTTTTCAAAGGAGGAGGGGGAAGAACCGGGAGGAGGACGGATGGACGCAAAGGCACGGATTACGGAATTAAAGGGGATTGGGGAGAAAACCGCAAAACTTTTCCACAAAGTGGAAATCGAAACGGTAGGGGATTTGCTGCGGTATTATCCCCGTGATTATGAGGATTATAAGGAGCCTGTGGCAATTTCGGACTGTAAGGCCGGGGAGCTTTGTTCCCTGCGTGCCTGTTTGGCGGGAAATATTACGGTGAAGAAGGTACGGAACCTGACCATCCTGAATTTTGTGGTTAAGGATGCGGGCGGTCAGGTTTTTATGACGTATTTTAACATGCCTTATGTGAAAAACATCTTAAAGCGGGGGCTGTTTTATATTTTCCGCGGGGTAGTGCACCAAAAAAACGGCAGGCTGGTTATGGAGCAGGCGAAGATTTTCCGTCCGGAGGAATATTTTAAACTGACCGGTATTTTGCAGCCGAGATATTCCCTGACGGCAGGGCTGACCAACCATGCGGTATCGAAAGCGGTGAAACAGGCGTTGTCTTTGTATGAATTTCCGCCGGATTATCTGCCGGAGTGGGTGAAAAGGGAAGCGGGGCTTGCGGATTACGGAAAGGCGGTGGAATATATCCATTTTCCGCCGGACCGGGAACACATGCTTTCCGCGCGTGGGAGACTGGCGTTTGACGAATTTTTCCTGTTCCTTTTGATGCTGCGCAAATGCAGGGAGCATAACGAAGTGTTGGAAAATAAGACGCCCATGCCGGATGATGCACAGGTAATGCGGCTGCTTGGGCTGCTTCCTTATGAACTGACCGGGGCGCAGAGGAAGGTTTGGGGGGAAATCAGGGCGGATTTGCAGGGGGAAAAAGTGATGAACCGGCTGGTACAGGGCGATGTGGGTTCCGGCAAAACAATCCTTGCCTTCCTTTCCCTGCTGCTTTGCGTATCCAACGGTTACCAAGGGGCGCTGATGGCGCCCACCGAAGTGCTTGCCGCCCAGCATTACGAGTCCATGACGGCGATGACGGAGGCTTACGGGCTGCCTTTTCGTCCGGCGCTGCTTACCGGCTCCATGACGGCGAAGGAAAAGCGGCGGATTTACGAGGGCATCCTGTGCGGCACGGTAAACGTCGTTATCGGTACCCATGCCTTGATCCAGGAGCGGGTGGAATACAGAAACCTTGCACTGGTTATTACGGACGAACAGCACCGTTTCGGTGTGCGGCAGAGGGAACGGCTTGCCGGAAAAGGGGAAAACGTCCATGTGATGGTGATGAGCGCCACGCCCATTCCGAGGACCTTGGCAATCATCCTTTACGGGGATTTGGACCTTTCGGTGGTGGATGAGCTTCCGGCGGACCGGCTTCCCGTCAAAAACTGCGTGGTGGGGACGGAGTACCGGGAAAAGGCATACCGCTTTATCACGAAGGAAGTGGAAGCGGGGCGGCAGGTGTATGTGATATGTCCGATGGTGGAGGAAGGGGAGCTGGAGGGCGTGGAAAACGTTACTTCCTACACGGAGAAGCTGCGGAGCGTCCTGCCGCCGGAAATACGTCTTGCCTGCCTGCACGGGCAGATGCGTCCGGCGGATAAAAACAGGGTGATGGAAGAATATGCCGCCCATGCCGTCGATGTACTGGTATCCACCACCGTAATCGAAGTAGGCATTAATGTGCCCAACGCAACGGTGATGATGATAGAAAATGCGGAGCGTTTCGGGCTTGCGCAGCTCCACCAGTTACGGGGCAGGGTCGGCAGGGGTGAACACCAGTCTTACTGTATTTTTATCAACGGCTCCGGTAAACCGCAGGCGTTTGACCGGTTGGACATTTTGAATCATTCCAACGACGGGTTTTACATTGCGGAGGAGGATTTGAAACTGCGCGGACCGGGTGATTTATTCGGCATCCGCCAAAGCGGACTGATGGATTTTAAAATCGGGGATATTTATCAGGATGCGGATTTGTTAAGAAAAGCGCAGGGCTGCGTGGCGCGGCTTTTGGAAGAAGATGCGGATTTGGAAAGGCCGGAGCATAAGGAACTGTCGGAATATGTGGGACAGGCATTGGGGGAAGTGGATTTCCGGACGATTTAAGGAAGGACTTCGGGGTTGTGGATGCACGGTTCCATACCGCGGAATGATGCCGCGGAAGTGGGTATGGGGTGCAGCGGGCAGGGAAGATGCCTTCCCTGCCCGGTTTAAGGGTTACAGGGGACATTCCAGTTGGCAGTCATAAGGTTCCGCATCCACATGTGCCTGACAGTAAACGGTTGCTTCCACACATCCCATGGCGTGGTAAAACGCCTGGCTTTCCACGGCGGAGTGGGCGGAAATATACAGTTTTTTGGCGCCCATGCCTTTTGCCCATTCTTTTGCGGAAAGGAAAAGGGCTTTTCCGATTCCCATTCCGCGCATATCTTCGGATACGTGGATGCTGGTCAGGTCAAGGTATTTCTGTTCCCCGCCGAACAGGGCGGATTCCACGGAGACAAAACCCTTCAGGCGGCGGTCCGAAAAAGCGGCGGACACAAATCCCCCGGCAGCGGCAGTATGTTTCAGGCACCGGACCAAAAATCCGTAATCTTCTTCCGACCAGTCGTCGGTAAAAGGATCGTTTTTTATGGTCCATGCCCCGTTTTCCTTCCGCCAGCAGTCGGTGACGGTTTGGCGGCGGACGAAATCCATGAATAAGGCACGGTTTATTTCCTGTTCCTGTAAACGGCGGTATTGAATCATGGCGGTTGCTCCTTGCGTGTGTTTTTGTATTTTCTAAAAAGGTTTTTGTTGAGGAGAGCTATAAAGACCTTTATGCCGGGGATATGCCGATAGTTTT
>CANTGP010000185.1 GCA_947653315.1 uncultured Lachnospiraceae bacterium | reverse complement strand
GCAGAGGAATATGCCGCCAAGGCGGCGCACGGGGCGCGCGGCGAGTAGGGAAGATACCAAAAGGGTCAGGGGGAATTTGGAAAGGCAGGGGAGAGATTATGTGGACGAAAGAAGTTTTCGGGACGGATGTCTATCATCTTGTTTCTGCATTTATCATTTACAGCATCATGGGATGGCTGGTGGAATCCATTTATATGTCATTTTGTAACCATAAGCTGACAAACCGTGGGTTTGCCAGAAGTCCGTTCTGCCCGATTTACGGCTTTGGTGCGGTTATCGGATATTTGGTGCTGCATCCTTTGGAAAAAGATGTGTTTAAGCTCTATTTTGTCGGGGCGGTTTTGGCGACCGTGTTTGAATTTCTTGTCGGGAAGCTGATGCTGCGTCTGTTCGGTGAGGTTTGGTGGGATTATAATGACAAACCCTGTAATTATAAGGGGATTGTTTGTTTGGAGAGTACCGTGGCATGGGGTTTTTATGCGGTTATCATTATCCTGTTTCTCCATTCGAGGGTGATGGCGTTTATCGACCGGTGGAGCTTTTCTTTGGGGAGTAAGTTCTGCTGTGTGGTTTTGGCGGTGGTAACGGTGGATTATGTCATCCAATTAATGAATGCTTTCCATATCGACATCAGGGAAAAGAAGGAGAAACTGGTGGACCGGTATGAGAATTTCAAGGCAAGGTGGTATTAACGGTTTTCAAACATGCTCCGGGGAATAAATATGGGAAAACGGTTCTATGCGGGACCGTTTTTTTATATTTATAATAGTAGAATACTATTTGGGAGCGTTGAGTGTGAAAAGATTGGTGAGAACTGCGGTTTGCTTTGTATTCAGTATCGGTCTGATGCTGTCACAGGTTCAATATGTGCAGGCGGTGCCTGAGGTATCCGCGCCTTCTTACATTGTGGTGGAAGCGTCCACGGGACAGTTGGTATGTGAGAAGGATGCGGATATGAGGAGGAGTCCGGCAAGCATCACGAAGATTATGACCCTGCTGCTTATTTTTGACCAGTTGGATACGGGCAGGATTCATTTGGAGGATGACGTCATTACCAGTGCCCATGCCAAATCCATGGGTGGGTCGCAGGTTTTTCTGGAGGAAGGGGAAGTACAGTCTTTGGATACGATGATAAAATGTATCGCCGTGGCGTCCGGCAACGATGCCTGTGTGGCGGTGGCGGAATATATTGCGGGAAGCGAGGAGGAATTCGTGGCAATGATGAATCAGAAAGCCGAGGATTTACGGATGGACAATACTCATTTCGTGGACTGCTGCGGCCTGACGGATTCCGACGAGCATTATACCACGGCGAGGGATGTGGCGGTCATGTCAAGGGAACTGGTGACGAAACATCCGGAAGTTTATAATTACACAAAGATATGGATGGAGGACATCACACATGTGACAAGGCAGGGAAGCAGCACGTTTACCCTCTCAAGCACCAATAAGCTGTTAAAGCAGTACGAATGGGCGACCGGGCTGAAAACCGGTTCCACCAGCAAAGCAAAATACTGCCTTTCCGCCACGGCGAGCAAGGACGGTATCGACTTAATTGCCGTAGTGATGGGCGCGCCGGACAATAAAGTGCGTTTCCAGGATGCCGTGGCGCTTTTAAATTTCGGTTACAGCGTGAGCAATGTATACGTGGACGAAAACAAGGAATCCCTTCCGGCACTTACCGTAAAGGGCGGTGTGGAGGATGAAGTCAATTTGAGCTTTGCAGGGGAATTCCGTTATTTGGACACCAAGGGGAGCAATTTATCCCAAATAGAGGAAACCATTACCCTGCCGGAATTGGTGGAAGCGCCGGTGGCGGAAGGGCAGGCGGTGGGCGAGGCAGTTTACCGGCTGGACGGACAGCGGATTGGGGGAGTATCCATCGTGGCGGCAAAGGCCGTGGAGAAGGCAGGATACCGCGATTATGTGGTGAAGTTGGTTCGTTTGTTTTTGTTGTAGGCGGCATGGTGTGTAAGGGGCGCATTACTGTTGTTTTTTGTGTACACGGGCACCCAAAGGAAGATGCCGGCGAAGCTGGCGGGCATTCACGGATTTTGTTGAAAAGAAAACAGGATTTGGGTATAATAAGATACTGTAAACAAGCATAAAACAAAAACGTGAAAGGATAGGAGCCATGTCAATCAGACACCCCTTCATTCTCTCCATACCGCCCGTTTTGCTTTCTTTCTTTTTTGGGTCGGCGGCGGTAAGGGACAGCCGCCGTTTTGTGGTGGCAAAATACCGTATCGCATCGCCGAAATTACGGAAAAAATGCCGGATCGTCATGCTGTCGGATCTCCATAATAAAGAATACGGCGCCGGTAACGGGCGTCTTTTACAGGCGGTAAGGGCGCAGGAACCGGATTTGGTTTTGGTTGCGGGGGATATGGTGACGGCAAACGGGGAGAAGACAAGGATACGGGAACCCCTCGCTTTCCTGCGCCGTCTTGCCGCAGAATATCCGGTTTATTACGGCAACGGCAACCATGAGTACCGGATAAAGGTATACCGGAAAGACTATGGGGACCTTTACGATACTTATGCACGGGAATTAAGAAAATGCGGGGTACGCCTGTTGGAAAACGGGCGCATTTACCTGCCGGAATATAATATGGAAATCTGCGGTTTGGAAATAGAACGCCGTTATTATAAGAGGCTGCGGCGGACGCCCATGGACGGAAAGTATATGGAAAAACTGCTGGGGAAGGCAAAAGGGGACTGCATGGAACTGCTGATTGCCCATAATCCCGATTATTTTAAGCAGTATGCGGCATGGGGGGCGGATTTAACGCTGTCCGGGCATGTGCATGGCGGCGTCATGCGCCTTCCGTTGCTTGGCGGCGTGATTTCCCCGTCCGTCCGTATTTTCCCGAAATATGACGGCGGTCTGTACGAGGAATCCGGTCGCCGCATGATTCTCGGCAGGGGGCTTGGGATGCATACCATACCCATCAGGATATTTAATCCGGGAGAATTGGTGGTAGTGGATTGCGCAGCGTGTGCCCCGGTGAAGAATAACAGGAAAACGGATAGCGGAAAAATAATGTCTTGAAATTCCACGCATTTTTATATAGAATAAGAAATGCGGTCCAAAAAGAGCCGGACGCCGGAAAGGAAAAGCACCATGGCAATTCCCGTAAAATTGGAAGTGTTTGAAGGTCCCCTGGACCTTTTGCTTCATTTGATAGAAAAAAATAAAATTGACATTTATGATATTCCCATCGTGGAAATCACGGAACAGTACCTTGCCTATATCCGCCAAATGGAAACGGAGGATATGAATGTGGTGAGCGAGTTCCTCGTTATGGCGGCGACCTTAATCGACATTAAGTGCCGTATGCTCCTTCCCAAAGAGGTCAACGAGGAAGGGGGGGAAGAAGACCCGCGCGCGGAACTGGTACAGAAATTGTTGGAATATAAAATGTACAAGTATATGTCCTTTGAACTCCGGGACAGGCAGGTGGATGCCGCAAGGACCCTGTACAGGGAACGCCTCCTTCCCAAAGAGGTGGCGGATTACCGCCAGCCTATCGACTATGAAACCCTGCTCGCCGACGTAAACCTGAACAAACTGCATGAAATATTCCGGTTTATGATGAAACGGCAGGAGGACAAAATCGATCCCGTAAGGAGTACGTTCGGCAATATTGAGAAGGACGAGGTGGATATGGACTTAAAAACCGTTTATGTGGAGCAATATGCGCGCAGCCACGGACGGTTCAGTTTCCGCCAGTTATTGGAAAAGCAGCACAGTAAGATGGAGATTATCGTTACTTTTCTTGTTATTTTGGAAATGATGAAAACGGGGCTGATTGATATCGAGCAGGACGGCATTTGCAGCGATATCATGATTACGTCAAAGCACAGGGCGGAGACGGCATAAAAACAGGGGGCGGAAACGTGGAGAGGAAGCAGGCGGAAGCGGTCATGGAAGCCATTCTATTTACCATGGGGGACTCGGTGGAAGTGGCAAGGCTGGCAGAAGTAATAGGGGAAGACGTGGCGCAGACAAAGGAAATCCTGGCGGGCATGAAAGCCCGTTACGGAAAAAAGGACAGGGGAATTATGCTCATTGAGCTGGAAGATGCGGTACAACTGTGCACAAAGCCGGAGATGTACGAGCATTTAATTCAGATTGCCAAGACACCGAGGAAATTCGTGCTGACGGATACCCTGATGGAAACTCTTTCCATTATCGCCTATAAACAGCCCATCACAAGGCTGGAGATTGAGAAAATCAGGGGAGTGAGCTGCGACCATGCGGTGAACCGTCTGGTGGAATTCGGTTTGGTTTGTGAGGTGGGCAGAATGGATGCGCCGGGACGTCCGCTGCTGTTTGGAACCACGGAGGAATTTTTAAGGAGTTTCGGCGTGAAATCTTTGGAAGAACTGCCGGAGCTGAGCGCGGTGCAGATGGAAGAATTTAAACAGCAGGCGGAATCGGAGGTGCAGCTTCAGTTGGATATTTGACGGTGGGGTGGGTGCGGACGCGGACGCAGTTGGCGGGAATGGATTGCCCTGCCCGTTTTGCCCGTCGTCCCGTCCGGTTCCTGCCTGCGGCTGTTCAAACCTGACGGCGAAAATGGGATATTTCTAATCGTTTCCAAAGGTTGGTTTATGGCCAAGGCGGCGAAACTCCTCACCCGGCATGTCGCCGGGTTCGTCAAACATCGCCGCCTTATGCGGCCATAAACCAATCTTCGGAAACAATAAGAAATATCACTATTTTCTGAAACAGGTTTGAACAGCCGCAGGCAGGAACCGGACGGGACGACGGGCAAAACGGGCAGGGCAATCCATTCCCGCCAACTGCTGGGTGGTGAAAAAGGGAAGGGATTTGTTGGTTGTGATGGTATTCTTTTTTTTCTAATTTATTTTGTTCCTTCATATAATGATATAAATGATAAGCGGAAGTCTGCGGGGGGATATTGTGATACCGGCGGGCGGAAGGAAGCGGAAATGATGGATGGAAAAACGGGGAAGAAAATAGGAAGGAAGTTGGGAAGAAAGTTTGGATGGAAAATCGGTGGGAGGACGGAAAATAGGAAGGGGAATATAATCGGTCTTTGTATGGTGGGTTTCCTTTTGGTTTTCGTATGGATGGATAAGCAGCCGCTTGCGGTACAGGCGTGGGAGGAGGCGGTGGAAGCGGAAGCCGGAAAAGGAGTCGGGGAAAAAGACGGGACCGGGAAGGAAAATGGTACAAACCTGCAGCTCTACGCCCATTCCGCAGTCCTTATGGATGCGGATTCCGGGCGTATTTTATATGGGAAAAATGAGACGGAGAAGCTGCCTATGGCGAGTACTACTAAAATTATGACTTGTATCCTTGCGCTGGAAAACGGGAATATGGACGATACCGTTACGGTTTCCGCTTATGCGGCGGCACAGCCGAAGGTGCATCTTGGTATGTACCAGGGGCAGGAGTTCCGGCTGGGGGATTTGCTTTATTCCCTGATGCTGGAGTCCCATAACGATGCGGCGGTGGCAATCGCGGAACATATCGGGGGGAGTGTGGAGGGATTTGCCGCCATGATGAATCAAAAGGCACGGGAAATCGGCTGTCAGGATACGTTTTTTATTACGCCGAACGGATTGGATGCTTCGGTGAACGAAACGGGGGGCGGGCAGAAGGTGCATTCCACTACGGCGGCGGATTTGGCGCGTATCATGAAATACTGTATCGGGGAATCGGAAAAGAGCGGGGAGTTTTTGGAAGTGACCCGTACCCAGAGCCATTTTTTTACGGATGCGGAGGGGAAGGGGAGCTATTCCTGCAACAACCATAATGCATTTCTTGGCATGATGGACGGGGCGCTTTCGGGGAAAACGGGATTTACCAATAATGCCGGATATTGTTATGTGGGGGCGTTAAAAAGGGACGGGAAGACTTTTGTGGTGGCGCTGCTTGCCTGCGGCTGGCCGAACCATAAGAGCTATAAATGGAGCGATACGAAACAGCTTATGAATTACGGGCTGGAAAATTACGAATACCGGAATGTGTACGAGGAGACGCCGCTGGGGCCCCTTTTGGTGGAGGGCGGCGTGCCGGAAAGCGGGAAACCCTACGATGATGCCTATCTGCCCGTGGAAGTGGCGGAAACGGACGGCGGGGAGCTGAATGTCCTTTTGCGGGACGGGGAAAACGTGGAGCGGAATGTTCTGCTGCCGGAGAAACTTACGGCACCCGTAGAGGCGGGGACGCGGGTCGGGGCGGTGAATTATTATCTGGACGGGGAATTGCTGAGGGAATACCCGGTACGGACGGCAGGAGGAACGGAAAAACTGGATTTTCCGTGGATGGTGCGTTATTTGTGGATGCAGTATTCCCTGTAACGGAAGGGGCAAAAGAAACCGGAAAAGGGGTGGC
>CANTGP010000184.1 GCA_947653315.1 uncultured Lachnospiraceae bacterium | reverse complement strand
TCCGCCGGAAGCATCGCTTCCCTTCCGTGGATAGCCTCTGCGGACAATTCCGTCGGATAGACGTTTCCGTAAATGGTCTTCTGCCCCACATAAACCGCCATGGCAAGCCTGTGGTTGCCGTCGATGACTTCCCCTTTTTTATTCACGCTGACCGGATATTTTTTTTCATACCCAAACCTGCGCCACCCGTCCATCAATCCAAGAAACCGTTCCAGCCGCTTCTCTGCCGTCTCCCTGCCGCAATGCAACATCTGCGCCCTGATATAAATGTCAAATCCATGGGTATTCCTTCCTTCCCACTGCCCGATGGCGGCCATGCGCACGCCAAGGCGCAAATCATTCCGGTAGCTTTTCAAAAGACGGCAGATTTCCAATTCCACATTTTCCTGCTCCGCTTCCCCAAGCATGAGCTCATACAAATAAGGATAAATCCATTCGTACTGCCGTGTAACCAAACGGACCGTCCTTTCGATTTCGTCCCGCAGCGATTCATGGACTGCCAGACAAACCAGCGTATCCTCCCCCAGCGGGACATCCTCCAAACGGCACACCCGGATTCCCTCAAACTCCTCGCCATCCTTCACATCCGCCGTCCTTACAAAACACCGGATGTTTTCCTGCAGATGATGTTGCTGCAGTGCCTTATGGAATTTGTGCGCCACATGCCCGGTTCCGTATACCACCAGTTTTTTTCCCGCAAGACGTTCCAAAACCATGTTATTCTCCAAAATCAATATAATCCGCAATATGTGCAGGCTTTCTTTTCCCTTTTGGCGGCAGCGTCATATAATCTTTGCCAAAGGAGCAGGTTAAGAATCCTTCGAGGTCTTCCGGCGCCCTTACCGTAATCCCCTCAAAGGCAATGTCCCGTGTCTCCTCATTCCATTTGCGCAGGAATCCTGCCGTTTCCACCCGATCCCCCCAACCGAAACAACGGACACGGGCGGTTTCGGCATTCCGGTATTTACGGCTTAAATATTCCATTCCCCTGTGTCCCCCTTCCTATGGCAGCAGATTCAGGATATGGAATCCGAGCCAACTGCCAAATCCGTTTTTATTGTGAACGCCTACTTCCGAATACAGTATTTTCCTGCAAATCCATGACAAACCGGTACAGAGCTTATTGGCAAAAAAAGTATCCGGCAGGTTGTCATTGGGAAATATATCGATAAATATGCCGTTTTTTGCCGTCATCCTATGCTGCCCTTTTCTCTTATACACGGTTCCTTTTTTTAAAATACGGGCATATCCCCACCGGTATCCCGGATCCGTCCGGTAAGTCTGCAGGAAATACGCTTCCCCCAATTCCGTTTTGCAGACTTCGCAAAACCTGTCATAATCCCCGCGCAGCATCCGGACGTCAATATCGTCGTCCCACGGGATAAATCCCCCATGCCTTACCGCCCCCAAAAGCGTTCCGGCGTCTATGATGTACCGGATTTGGTTTTTCCTGCAAATGCCATCCAATTCCCGCAGCATTTCCAGTTCGGTAAGCTGCAGCTTCCGCAGGTTTTCCCTGGTATAAACAAACCTGTCCAAACGTTCTTCCTCCCCATGATACCGGCATGTATCCGGCACTTTCCTGCAATCTGCAACCGGTCAGCCGTCCCACGACTCCGCTTTTTCAAAACCTTCCCAAAATTTCCCCATCACGTTCCGGCTTCCGAGCGTAACCCTGATCCAACCTTCCAAAATACCGCTTTTATAACTTTTCACCAAGATACCGTTTTCTTTCAGGCCTGCGGCCGTCTTTGCGGGATTGCCGCATCTGACCAGAACATAATTGCCGCCTGCCGCATAATATTCATATCCGGCGCTTTCCAGCTTCTTTACCAAATATTCCCTTCCCTCCTCCACGGACCGGTGCAACCCCTGCAGGATATCTTCCCTTTTTAAAAGTTCCTCCGCAAATAAAATGCCCACGGAATTTACGTTATAGGTCGATTGGGCGTTTTCAATCAAATGAATATCCTCCGCATTCCCCACCAAAAATCCCACGCGCAGCGCCGCCATGGAACACAATTTGGAAAAAGTCCTTAAAACCATGACATGCGGGTATTTCCGATACAAATCCAGCGCCGATGCGGCGCCGAACGGATAATAGGCTTCATCTATCAATAAAAAGGTTCCCGTCTTTTCACACTGCTGCGCAATACGTTCAAACTCCTCTTGGGTAAACACCGCGCCAACCGGGCTGTTGGGGTTTAAGAGAACCGCCAAATTGGTTTCGTCTTTAATCCCCTGTATGATGTCGCCCACATCCATGCCGAAATTCTCTCCGAACGGAACCGTATCCAGCCGGAGACCGAACATCTCCGCATACACTTTATACATTTCAAAAGTAGGCGTAACGGTCAGCACCCTGCCCCCGGCATGGGTAAACACTTCAAAAACCAACCGCATTCCTTCGTCGGAACCGTTTACCAAAGTCACGTTTTGCGTCCCGGTATGTTCCCTGTCTGCAATGGCGCCAATCAAACGGTCTTTCTGCGGATATGCCGCAAGGAATTCCGGAGTAATCTTCTTTAACACTTCCTGTACAAAATCTTCCGGCAGCCCTTCCGGGTTTTCGTTCATGTCCAGCCGCAGGTACCCCATCCGGTCGCCGTGATCCTTAATCCGGTAAGTACCCGCTATGTATTCGTTCTTATACACCATCGTACTTTACTCCTGTCCTTTGCCTTCCGTCCGTTCCATCAAAAAAATCCATTGCTTTGTTTCTTTCATTTTTTTGAAGTCGTTTTCAAAAAATTCCCCGCAGGTTTTTAACACAAAACCCTTATCCAAAAACGGTGAAAACAAATCCGTATATTCCCCTACCGTCCGGTAGATGGCACTGTAATGATCCTGTATTGCTTCCGAATAGAAAGCGTTTAACGTCAGCCGCCTTTCTAAAGCAACCGGCTCCGAAATGTAGATGATACATGATTTTTGGAGCATACCGGCCAACTGCTCCACACACTTTTTTGCCGCACGGTCATTGATATACATAAAGACACCGCCGGAAAGGAACACCCGGTTAAACTTTCCGCGAAACCGCTCCCGGTATTCTTCCGTAAACTGCTCCAACGACATGTTTAATAATAGGGTATTTTCTTTTTTCAGGATATCTTCCCTCTTTTGGAACGTGTCGTAAAAATTTTCCGCATAGTCGATTCCCACATATTCCGCTGCCACGGGCGTAATATATTTGCTCATCCGCCCCGTACCGAACCCGATTTCCAACACCACGCTCCCGCCGTCCAGCCGGAATGCCGGGAACCAACGCTCCAATTCCTCCCTGGTCCATGCCTCTATGTGGTCAATATCCGTATCGCTGCACAATACGGTAGGCGCATCCACCGGACGGTTTCCGTTCTTTTCCGAACGACCGTTATACAGTTTCTTTACCTGACTGCCGTCAATCTCCACATTTTCCCCGTAAATCCTCGTTTTGGAAACATCCTCCATAACCGTCTTCCTTCCTATTTCCTGTACCCTGCCTCCGCCGTCAAAAAGCGCTCCATAATGTCTGCAAGTACGATACTTACCTGTTCCATCGCTTCTGATTCCATCGTTTCTAGTTCCGTCTTTTTTGATTCCATCGTTTCTGATTCCGTCTTATATGTATCCCCTTTTTTACCCTGTATCCGCTCCAAAAAATACTGAAGTTCATACTGGAGCCCGTTTCCTACAAACGGATAATCATAAACATCACATTGCCCCAAATCTTCATAACGCACTTCAAAATGACCGGTCATCCACCACGGCGCCCGTGCCAACAGATATCCGCGCGTACCGGATATGATAAGCTCCCCTTCCGACTTAACGCCGAGCCCCGCCTTCACCAAACCGGTCCCGCGTCCGTCCTCATATTCAAAAAAAACTTTCGTGAAAATATCCATGCCCTGCCCGTTCCGCTGCACCGAAAACCGCAGGTCGCCATAATCGCAGCCGAGTATCCTTAATACCGCAAAACAGCCGTAAGTTCCAAGTTCCGTCATACTGCCGCCGTATGACATGTCCGTCAGTTCCCGCAGACCGGGTTTCACCAACTTGGTAAAACATGCCTCCACATCCCTGATTTCCCCAATCCTGCCTTCCGCCAAAATTTCCAGCAGCGCCCTAAATCCCGGACAGTACGCCGTTTTCACTGCTTCCATAAGTACAAGGTTCCTGCTTTTGGCGGCCGCAAACAATTCTTTTGCTTCCTGCCCGCCTAACAGCATCGGTTTTTCACACAATACATGTTTCCCGCTTTCCAAAAGCATCCGGATATAATTGCCATGACTGAAAGACGGTGATGCGACATAAGCGGCGTCAATCTGCCCCAAAAATTCCTCCCAGTCAGCGGTTCCAAGCGGAATGGAATACCTGCGGCTGAAACTGTCCGCACTGTCCCGGTTCGGATTATATACCGCGCGAAGCTCCGTATCCAAACCCTGCCAGGCATCCGTGGCAAACCGCTTTGCAATTCTCCCTGTTCCAATTATCCCTAAGCGTATCATTCCTTCTTTTTCCTGCTTTTTCTTTCCTTCATGAACATTTCCGTAATCTCCGACATGGCTATGGCTTCCTCCGGGGTAAGCAGGTATTTATTCCTGTCAATTTTATTAATCCGCGCCACAAATTCGCTCATCTCATAGCGTAGACCGTCCCCTTGGAATTTCGGCTCAAAACTTTCCACTTTATTCGGATCTTCATAGCGGATTTTAAACTTTCTTGTCAGCCACCACGGCGATTCCGCCAATATGTAACCTTTGCTTCCCGAAATAACCAGTTGTCCTTCCGTCTTTACACCCACGCCGCATTTTGCGGTTGCCATACCCTGGTCGTATACCAAATCAATCTTTGTATAGGAATCCAGTCCGTCTTCCCTCGTAATACTATGTATTTCCACATCTTTATAATTGGTTCCGTACAATTTAAAAACCGGCAGCAGCGTATACGCCGCATATTCCAAAAAAGCGCCGCCGAATTGCGCATCCGTGCATTCCCGCGAATTCGGATCGGCAAGTCTGGTAAAACATGCCTCAATATCCCTGATTTCCCCGATCTGCCCGCTCCTTGCCGTATTAATCAACTGCTGGAATCCCGGACAGTAAGCGGTCTTAATCCCTTCCAAAAGTACGATGCCGCGTTCTTCGGCAAGTTCCAAAAGCTCCACTGCCCCCTGCCTGTCCAATGCTATGGGATTTTCGCAAAGGACATGCTTTCCGGCCTTTATGGCATTTTTTGCGTATTCATAATGCGTTTCATTGGGAGATGCAATATATACCGCATCCACGCCGTCTAAAAATTCCCCATAATCTCCGGAATAAATCTTGATTCCGTACTTTTTATGGAACATGTTTCCGCTGTCGGTTTCCGGGTTAAAGGCGCTGACTATATTCATTCCCGATACAAACTTTTCTTCCGCCATAAACCGGACGGCAATCCTCCCCGTCCCCACGATTCCGACACGCACGATTTTAAAATGACTGGAACGCAGCATGGTGGAAGAAATGTCCGGTGTACGGTCCAAATACACCACTTGGCAGAATTTATTCAGATAATCAAACGTTCCGACCCAATCGCTTCCCACCGTAAAAATATCCACATTGTACTTTTGGATATCCTCCATCTTCTGTCCTGCATGGTCCTCGATGATGATTTCATCCGCCAAACCGCTTTTCCTTACGCTTTCCACCCGTTCCAAACAGGAATCCACAACGTTGATTTTTCCCCTTGCCTCGTCAAAATGGTCCGTAGTGACCCCCACGATTAAATAGTCCCCCAACGCTTTCGCCCTTTGCAACAGGTTATGGTGCCCTTCGTGAAAGAGGTCAAAAGTTCCGTATGTAATTACTTTCCGCATCGTATCTTCACGCACCCTTTACAAAGTATTGTATTATATGAAATGTTTTTTGCTTTTTTCATGTATCTTATATATTATCATATGGATTATGTAAGTAGAAAACCAAACAAAAAAAAGTGTTCAAACCAATCCGATATAGCCATAACGTACCCGTCGCGGAACGATGCACATGTATACAACCGTTTTGCATTCATAATCATCAATCGAGTAGGAAAGGCATCTTCCCTACTCGCCGTGCGCCGCCTTGGCGGCATATTCCTCCGCACGGGACTGTGCATAAAAAGAAAAAATATTTTCCATACCGCGTATATTTTACTACAATTTCCGAAAGAAATCAAGCCGCTTTTTCGAATCCATGTTTTGGATGCAACCGTTCAGCCAGAAATCATTGTCCGTTTTATTTCCAGTAGGCTTCCATCAGTTCTTCCGCTTCCACTTCACTTTTCCCGTATTTTTCCATAAAGGCTTTTTTCACTTCCGCCCTTGGAAGTCCAAGCTCTTTTGCGAAAACTATAGCGCCTTTCAATTCCCCTTT
>CANTGP010000183.1 GCA_947653315.1 uncultured Lachnospiraceae bacterium | reverse complement strand
CGCCTCCAAACATAAATTCCACAAAAATCCTTGCTTTTTTCCCCCACCTATGGTAAAGTATTCATGTTGCGAAAATGGGATGGTCCTCTGTTACGGATTCCGGGCGGATGCGCGGAAGTGGGTATTAAGAACATCCGAATGTTTAAGGAGGCACATATGAACGAAATTATCAGGGAAATTGAAGCAGAGCAGTTGAAGGAGAACGTACCTCAGTTTAACGTAGGGGATACCGTTAAGGTGTATGGTAAGATTAAGGAAGGTAACCGCGAAAGGATTCAGATATTTGAAGGCACTGTTTTGAAGAAACAGGGCGGCGGCAACCGGGCTACGTTCACCATCCGTAAGACATCCAACGGAATCGGCGTTGAGAAGACATGGCCGCTGCATTCCCCTAACGTGGAAAAAGTGGAAGTAGTCCGCAGGGGTAAAGTCCGCAGGGCGAAACTGTTCTATTTAAGGGACCGTGTAGGCAAGAGGGCAAAAGTAAAAGAAAAGTAAGAAGTCAAAGAAAAGCGACAGGAGGGCGGTTACGGGTGCGTAATTGCCCTTTTTGCGCTTGTTTTTCATCCTTATAGGAAACTGAAAATGGCTGCGGCGGCAGGCGGATACCACGGAATGGGAAAACGGCAGATGAGAAGAAAAGAGAAGGGATTAAGTTTCGTTGAAAAAAAGAAAAGAATAAACGCCCATGTCCTAAAGGAAATCTTCGGCATGGCGTTTGGCACGTTTGCGGCAGTGTTTTTGGCGGTGGTCCTGACGTTCAGCATGGGGATGCGGACAAATACCGTGGGCGTTTCCATGGAACCTACCCTGTATAACGGGGATGAAATACTGATTAACCGCTTTCTGTATATTCTGTCCCCGCCAAAGAGGGGGGATGTGGTTGCGTTCCTGCCGGGAGGAAACCCGAACGCACACTATTACGTGAAACGCGTGGTGGCGGTGCCGGGGGAGACGGTGCGGATTCAGGACGGAATCCTTTATGTGGACGGTGTGGCGGAAGACGGGGAAGCCTTTGATAAAATGGAAGAAGCCGGAATCGCGGAGAACGAAATCCTTTTGGGGGAAGACGAGTATTTCGTGCTGGGGGATAACCGCAACGGCAGCGAGGACAGCCGTTCCGGCAACATCGGTCCCATTAAACGGGAAACCATATACGGTAAGGTCTGGTTCCGCATAAAAAGCAGGAACGGAATGGGATGGGTGGAATAAACGGAACGGATGGATATGGTTGGAGTAGATGGGACGGATATAGAGGAAGTAGACGGAATAGAGGAGGATTCGAATGAATTACCAGTGGTATCCCGGTCATATGACGAAAGCAAAACGTATGATGCAGGAAAACATAAAACTAATCGATTTAGTGATAGAATTGGTGGATGCCAGGATTCCGTTAAGCAGCAGGAATCCGGATATCGATGAACTGTCCAAAAATAAATTCCGGATGATTCTGTTAAATAAGTCTGATTTGGCGGATACGCGGTATAATAAGGAATGGGCGGAATATTTTAAGGAAAAGGGATTTTCCGTGGTGGAGGTAAATTCCAAGAGCGGGGCGGGGTTAAAGTCCATACAGGGCGCCGTGCAGGAAGTATGCAGGGACAAAATTGAAAGGGACAGGAAACGCGGTATCGTCAACCGTCCGGTGCGGGCGATGGTGGTGGGAATTCCCAACGTCGGCAAATCCACGTTCATTAATTCCTTTGCGGGAAAAGCCTGTGCCAAGACAGGCAATAAACCGGGCGTGACGAAAGGAAAGCAGTGGATCCGCCTGAATAAAGGACTGGAGCTTTTGGATACGCCGGGAATCCTGTGGCCGAAATTCGAGGACCAAAAGACCGGTATGCGGCTTGCCTTTATCGGTTCCATGAACGACGACATCCTCCATATGGATGAACTGGCGTTGGAACTCATCCGTTTTCTGCAGCGGCATTATGCCGGTGTTTTGGAAAACCGTTACGGACTGGAAGAAACCGTGGCAGAGGACGGGAAAGATGCTTTGGGCATGTTAAACCGGATAGGGGAAAGCAGGCATTGCTATTCCAAAGGGGAAGAACTGGATTTGGAAAGGGCGGCCGGCATTGTGGTGGATGATTTCAGGAGCGGGAAGCTCGGACGGATTACGTTGGAATTTCCGGTATAACAAACGTGGAAAGGTTTGGTTGTTGGAATGAAAAAGGTGTTAAGGGAAATATTAAGTACCAGTCTGTATTTGCTGATTGTCTTATGCCTGACCTATGTGGTCATCCATTTTGTCGGACAGAGGACACAGGTTGTGGGGCAGTCCATGGAAAATACGTTAAACGACGACGATAACCTGATCGTGGATAAACTGACCTACCATTTCCGCGACCCGAAACGGTTTGATATCGTTGTGTTTCCGTTCCAGTATGAGAAGGATACCTATTATATTAAGCGGATTATCGGGATGCCGGGGGAAACGGTTTACATTGACGGTGAGGGCGTGATATATATTGACGGGGAAGTGCTGGAGGAGAGTTACGGGAAAGAGACCATCCAGGATGCGGGCAGGGCGTATGAGCCGATTACCCTTGGGAAAGACGAGTATTTCGTGATGGGGGATAACCGCAATAACAGCTCGGACAGCAGGGACCCCGTGGTGGGGAATATTTCCCGTGACGACATTATCGGCAGGGCATGGATACGTATCTGGCCGTTAAACAAATTCGGAATCTTAAAACACCAGTAAGGACTTGTCAGGAAATAATTTGACAATTCCTAAGTAGCGGTTTATAAAACGGTAACCAAAGAACAGGGGTGTGGCATGGAACGGAAGATAAACGACATAAAAGAGATTTTTCAGGCAGCCGGTTATGAAAAGCTGCCTGAACTTATAAAGGAATACGGGCAGGATGAAAGGGGCGGTGTCCGGGCGTTGGTGGAAAAGGCAAAAAAGCGTTTGACTGCGCTGGAAAAGGAAATTGCCCGCACGGAGGCCATGAAGGAATACGAGAAAAAATACAAAGATTACCGGTGGATTTGCGGCATTGACGAGGTAGGCAGGGGACCGCTTGCAGGACCGGTGGTGGCAGGGGCGGTGATACTGCCGAAGGATTGTGGGATTTTATATCTTAATGATTCCAAGCAATTATCCGAAAAAAAAAGAGAGGAACTGTATGAGGTCATCATGGAACAGGCAGTCGCCACGGGACTCGGTTACGTGGGGCCGGAGAGGATTGACGAAATCAATATTTTACAGGCGACTTATGAGGCAATGCGGCAGGCGGTAGCGGCGCTGGGCGTGACGCCGGATATTCTGTTAAACGATGCCGTGACAATCCCTCAGGTGGAAATCCGTCAGGTACCGATTATCAAAGGGGATGCAAAAAGCATATCCATCGCGGCGGCGAGTATTATTGCCAAAGTGACAAGGGACCGGTTGATGGTGCAGTACGATGAAGTGTTCCCGGAATACGGTTTTGCATCCAATAAGGGGTATGGCGCGAAAAAGCATTTGGAAGCGCTGGAAAAATACGGGGCAACGCCAATCCACAGGAAGTCATTTTTGAAAAACCTTACGGTGGCGGACAGGGAAATTTAAGGGGCGTAGGCGGAATGTGCAGGCGTAAGGAGTGTGGCCTGCAGTACGGGAATGGGAAGCGGAAGAAAGCCGGGACGGTTATTTGGGAGGTGAAAGCGTGAATCTTGCCGATTTATTTCAGTTTTCATATGGGAACAAAGGCATGGACAGCAGGACGAAGGTGGACGGAAAAGGAAGCGTAAGCGGTCACGTAGTGACCGGAAATTCCTCGCAGGCGGTGAAGAACCTGACACGGGGACAGAGCATCCAGGGGGAAATCGTCGGGAAGAACGGGAACGAGGTACAGATTAAAATCGATAAGGATGTGGTAATCACTGCAAGACTGGATAAGGAAATTCCCGTTTCCATCGGACAAAGCATGACTTTTGAAGTAAAGAACAGTTCAGGAGGGCAGGTGGCGCTGCGCCCCCTTTTTGAAAATATGGGTTTGGACCCCAATGTATTAAAGGCGCTGGAGGCGGCGAAACTGCCTGCAACCGGGGAATTCATGCAGATGGTATCCGCCATGATGAAACAGGGAATGCCCATCGGCAAAAATGCGCTGACGGACATGGGCAGGCTTGTGATGGCAAATGCGGGGGCAAACCCGGAAACGGTGGTTCTTATGAAAGCGCTGAACCTGCCCGTTACGCCGGAGAACATCGGCCAGTTTGAAAACTATCAAAGCTATAAGCACCAGCTTTTAAGCAGCGTAGCGGATATTTTGACGGAAATACCGGATGTGTTCCGCTCCATGGTGTCGGCAGGGCAGGGGAACCGGGCGGCGGATTTTTATATGCAGATTTTAAACCTGTTTACGGGACAGGGATTGGAAGCCGGGGCGGATGGGCAGGCAGTGCAGGACCCGGCAGGCAGGGTGTTTGCGGATATTGACGGGTCGGTAACGGAAGGAACCGGCATTGGTATGGAAAGTGGTGTGGAAAGTGGAATGGGAATGGAAGGGAAGGACGCTTCCGGCAAGGAAGTGTCATCCGCACCAAACGCCGACATCATGCAGAAGCAGGCGCAGGCTGCCATGGACCGGGAACTGGCGCAAATGGCAACGGAAAAGGGCAATGCCACGGACGGACAGGACAAAGCTGCGGCGGTAACGCAGGATGGCGGTCTGCCCGGCGTGCTGCAGGGAGACTTGCCGGAGGATTTGCTGGCGGGGATTTTGGACGGGGGCGGCAGGGAACGGCTTGCCGCCATGCTGGGAAAACTGGGTGTGTCCGGGGAAACGCTGGCACAAGTGGCGAAGGGGGGCATAACCCCGGAACAACTGATGAAGGAAATCCGGCAGACGGTTTCCTTACAGGGGGATGCCGTCAGTCGGACAGACCTTATGAAGCTGTTCGGGAGCAGGGAATACGGCAGGGTTTTGGAAAAAGCGATGGAGCAGCAATGGCTGATGAAACCGGAACAGGTGGCCCAAAAACCGGATGTGGAAGCCTTTTACCGGAGACTGCGGGCGCAGACGGCGCAGTTATTGGAAAACCTTGGTCATGCGGCAAAGGACACTCCTTTGGCAAAAAGCCTTACCAACGTACAGAATAACATTGATTTCATGAACCAAATGAACCAGGTGTTCCAGTATGTCCAGCTTCCCTTAAAAATGGCGGGAAACGAAGCCCACGGGGATCTGTATGTATACGCCAACCGGAAAAATGCGGGCAAGGAGGACGGGAGCGTGAGCGCCCTCCTGCATTTGGATATGGAGCATTTGGGTGCCATGGATATCCATGTACGGATGAAGGACAGTAAGGTGAGCACGAAATTTTACCTCAGGGACGAAAGTATCATCGATTTTATCGCGGCGCATATTCATATACTGGACGAAAGGCTGCAAAAGCGGGGATATTCCTTCCAATCGGAAATGCTGGTGTCGGAAAACAGGAAAGGCGGACCAAGCGTAATAGAAACCTTGACGGCGCAGGAGCGGAAGGCAACACTTTTGGCACAGTATTCTTTTGATGTGAGGGCATAGGGATGACGGAGCAGGAGAAACGGGAGCGGGCGCGGCAGGCGCTTGCCGGAAAACAGAAAACAGGCGGACCGGAGAAACCGAAGCAGGCCATTGCGCTGGCATACGACCCGGACGAAGCGGCGCCCAAGGTCATTGCCAGCGGAAAAGGCGCGCTGGCGGAACGGATCATCGAGCGGGCAAAGGAAGCGGATGTGCCGGTACACAGGGACGATAAACTGGCGGATACTTTGTCAAAGCTGGAAATCGGGGATATGATACCGCCGGAATTGTATGAAGTGGTGGCGGAAATTTTGGTATTTGTGGACGGGATGGAGAAGATAAGGGCGAAGATGAATAAATAAGGGTGAAAAGAATACGTGTTAGACAGGATGGTTTCAGTGGGAATGGCTTGAAGGAAGGGGAGTATGACAGGGGGCGTATGGCGTGCGGAAGGTGAACCGGAGGGCGGTTGGGGAGAAGTTTGAGGAAATTGCCTGCGGGTATATGGAGGAGCGGGGGTTCCGGGTTTTGGAGAGGAATTTCCGGTGCAGGCAGGGGGAAGTGGATGTGATTGGGGTGGATGAGGGATATTTGGTATTTGTGGAGGTGAAATACCGGGCTTCCGGCGTGAGCGGGAGTCCGGCGGAAGCGGTGACGGCGGCAAAACAGGGAAGAATTTGCCGTGTGGCGGACTATTACAGGTATTGCCACGGAATCGGGGACGACAGGGCGGTGCGGTATGATGTGGTGGCCGTGGAAGGGGACGGCGCAACCGTTTGGTATAAAAATGCCTTTTTTCATGTGTATGCGGGAAGAAGGTAGGAGACTGCGGGTAACTCGGAGACGAAAAAACGGGAATAAAAATGGAAATAAAAAAAT
>CANTGP010000182.1 GCA_947653315.1 uncultured Lachnospiraceae bacterium | reverse complement strand
GTCTATGATTTCACAGTAAATAATCTCATCCTTCCGGATGATGCTGCCCTCATATCCCTTTTGCACAAGCAGGCTGTCTTCACCGGCACTGCTCATGGAAGAATAAAGACGCTCCATTGTTTTCCCAAACTGTTTCTCATCGATTGGCTTGACCAAATAATCGTAGGCCTGTACCTCAAAAGACTGGAATACCATCTCTTTCAGTACCGTAATGAAAATCAGAAATCCCCGGAATTTATCCGCCCTGAGTTTCCTTGCCGTTTCCATACCGTCCATATCCTTCATTTGGATATCCAAAAACAGGATATCTATCTGCCCGCCATACTCCAACAGTTCTTCGCCGCCGGAAAACACCCGTATGTCTGCCTCCCTGTTTTTTTGGCGGAAAAAATTAAAAACCATTTCCCTAATCCGCCCGGCCATCGCTCCTTCATCATCACAGATTGCAATATGAATCAATATACCGCCACCTCCCTATGCCAAGTATCTTATCACAGACTGCCTGAAATAGCAAAACAGCAGAACGATTCCCGCATTTCGGGTAACGTAAAATCAGCCTGTTTCCTTAATACGTTCCGCAAGGGAGAGCCTTTTGGCATAACGGACCGCACAAATTGAGAATACCGCCTGTACCAAAAGCAGCGCGGCTGCAAACAGCAGTACCTCAAACACCGGAAAATGATAAGTCAGTTTCCCGAACATGCCAATCCGGTTAAAAACCCTGCACACGGCCAGGCTGCACACAGTTCCAAACGTCAGAGTCGCAAACAATGTAATTCCCATATAGTACAGACACTCAAAGGACAGCATCCGGGACAATTGGCGGCCGCTCATGCCAACGGACTGGAACACTCCAAACTCCTGCTGTCTGGTGAGAAGATTGGTAATCAGCGTATTGGCAAGATTAATCAGGGCAAACACAAAGATGAAGACCAGGATACCGTAAGCCCGGGTCAGTTCCCCCCGCAGACCGGTTTCCAGTTCAGCCACCATATCGTCCAGCCCGGAAACCGCCACCCGCTCATCGGACACGGCGCCAAATACCGCCCGCCGCAGTTGCCCGCCATCCTGCTTTGTGTGAAGATTCACACAGCCGGTAAAATCCGAAATTTCCGGATAAAGGGCGGACAGTTCTTCCTCAGGCAATATAAAAAAATGGGATGAATTGCAGATAGGAATATCCTCAACAATCCCCATCACGGTATACGTCTTACTCCGCCCGTTGTAACAGGAAACAGTAACGGTATCCCCGACCTGATAACCAATCCTGTAAATTTCTTTCAGTGCGCTGCCCGACGGACAGACCAAAATACCGTTCCCCTCCAAAAGCTGACGGTAATCTGCGGTTCCTTCCAAAACCGCTGCGTTTCCGTCCAAAACAGCCCCGGTTCCTTCCAAAACAGCGCCGTCCCCATACATCTTAGCCATATTCTCCCGGTCAATTCCCCTGACGATGAAAGCCTCGTGCTCACGGTTGCCCGGAATCCCGCTGATAAAAGGGATTTCCACACAGGTCATGCTGTAAGCCGTGACGCGGTCCACGCCGGGGATGGCGGCGAGTTCTTCCCGCAAAGTCTGCCCCAGGGGATTTTCTTTCTGCATCTCAACAAATTCCTCTCCTGCGTAATCCTCATATTGCAGAAGGTACTGGCTCCTGTCCCCAAATTGGGACTGTGCCATTTCCTTAATATCCACCGAGTTTGCATAGGCGGAAATGCAAAGCAGCAAAATTCCTGTCAGGCTTAAAGAAAGAGCCGTTACAAACGCTTTTTTGCCGTTCCGGGAAAAATTCATCAGGGCCAGGCGGGTCATGGTCAGGCGGCGGTGGATTTTTTTGGAAATACCGCGTCCCTGATACCCGGAATAGGCAGTGGTACGCACGGCTTCCATGGCGGATACTTTTCCCACCATGGACAAAGGCTTCCCGGTGGCAACCAAAACCATTCCATAAGTCAGGATGGAAATGATTACCGCAGACCGGATATTGTCGCGCCAGGACCAATAACCGGGCACGGCAGCCAATGCAATCACTGCTGCGGGAATCAGCCCAACGGGAACCGCTGCGGCAGTCAGAAAGCGCCTCTCCCGCTTTACCACCCGCTTTAACTGCCCCGGCGTTGCCCCCAGCACCTTCAGGCGGCCGTATTCCCGCATTTTCCCCATTACGGAGATATAGAAAATGTTGTAAATGACGATGGCACAGACGGCGGCAATGACAATTGACAGCGCATAAATCTCCATCCCGCTTCCCAAATAAAGCTCCACCATTCCAAAGTAGTTGGAGCTGTAAAATGTCCGGTCTGCCGGGATTCCCGCTTCCGCGAAAAACCTTTCGATGTCCGTGCGGAGTTTTGCCGGCTCCATTCCCTGACTCCCGGCAAAACGGAACCTTAGCTCGTAAGGAGCCCTATGGCTGCCCGTATCCACGGCTGTTTCCGAAATCCAAACCATAAAGATACGGCTGTTATTCTCCCTTTCCAAAATACCTGTGACAGTGTATGGTTTCTCACCGCTGCCAAGGTTCAGGGTAAGGGTCTGGCCCACCTCTGCCGGAAGATTACAATAACCGAAAAAAGACCGGTCCACACAGAGTTCATCCTCCGCCTTGGGATAGACGCCGGTGATTTTGCCATAGCCCATCAGTTCTATCATCTTCGGACTGACAAAACCGACATCCAAAACACTGTCTTCATAACGGACAGAACCGGCGTCTGCGGTATAGCCCCATTTTTCAAATTTTCCGGTATCCGCAAGCCGGATGACATCTTCTTTGGTAAGTCCGCTGCACCCGGCCTGATACTGTCCCAAAATATTGTCCAGTGTTTCCGTCTGCCGTGCGGAATAGATAAAGCAAAAGGTTCCCATAAGGCAGACGGCAAGGGCAATCGTAAGGATGATAAAAACACTCCGGCGCCTGTCGGCTTTCATGCTCCGCCCCGCCAGTTTCCTTTCCACCCCACCGGTATCGTTTTCAAAAGGCCATGTCATGATTTGCCACCTCCCTGTGCCGCAATCCTGCCGTCCTCAATCCGTACAATCCGGTCGGCAAGCTGGGCAATCTCGTTGTTATGGGTAATCATGACAACCGTTTGGTTAAACTCCGTGCTGGTCCGTTTTAAAAGACCAAGTACATCGGCACTGGTCCTGGAATCCAGATTGCCGGTGGGCTCGTCAGCCAGGACAATTGCCGGTTTGGTAATCAGGGCGCGGGCAATGGCAACACGCTGCTGCTGTCCGCCGGAGAGGTTATTGGGCATATTCTGCAGCTTATCCCCCAAAGCCAGCATCTCCACGATCCCATCCATGAATTTTTGGTCTGCCGTGTCTCCGTCCAACTCCACGGGCAAAACAATGTTTTCATAGACATTGAGAATCGGGACAAGGTTATAATTTTGGAAAATAAAGCCGATGTTGCGGCGGCGGAAAATGGTCAGCTCCTCATCGTTCTTTTTGGCAAGTTCCTCCCCCCGGACAATCACATTGCCGGAGGTAGGCGTATCCAGCCCGCCCATCATGTTCAGCAGGGTAGACTTGCCGCTGCCGGAAGTTCCCACCACGGCCACAAACTCTCCCTGTTCCACTGACAGGCTGACGCCGTCCAGGGCACGGGTGATATTGGACCCACTGCCATAATACTTTTTCAGGTCAATGGTCTGTAATACGTTCATATGAAATGCTCCTTTCCTTATCAACAAAGGATTTCCCTTTACGGATATTCCTTTGCGGTATTTCCGTGTTGATAAGGATATTGTAAAATCCAAATGTCACAAAAATGTCCGCGGCGGTGAAAAATTCATACAAAAACAGCGGTAAAATGTTACAAAACGCGGACATTTTAAAAAAACGGCTCCATCCGGTCAGGAATCGGAGTGACAGGCGGACCGGACGAAGCGTTACCTCCAGGGGAGAAAAACGGAGAACGTCGAACCCTTGCCTACTTCCGAAACCACCTTAATATAGCCTCCCTGCCATGTGATTATTTCACGGGCAAGATAGAGACCAATGCCCACCCCCTGTTCACCGTGTACTTCTTCCTCCCGGTAAAAACGCCGGAAAACAGCGGCCTGGTTACTCTCCGGGATGCCCTTGCCGGTATCGGACACATCCAGTTTGACATACATTTCCCATTGTTCCACCGATACGCGGATTTTTCCGCCCGCCTTGGTATATTTCACTGCGTTGTCCAACAGATTAAACAACGCCTCTGCGGTCCATTTACTGTCATGGGAAAGACGAATGTCATCCGGGCAGTCCACCGTCACGGAAATATCCTTTTTCTCCGCCTCATATACAATACCGCTGCAGGCCACCGCCACCGTATCAATCAGCGGGGCGCTCTTTTTTTCCAGCCGGATTGCCCCGGTTTCCAACCGGGATGCTTTCACAAGGGCCTGAAAAAGAAATTCCAGCTTGTCCGTCTGACTGCGGATGCCCTGCAGGAACTCCCGCCGTTCTTCTTCCGTGACCGGTTTTGAAAGCAGCGTGTCCGTCACCATTTTCAGGTTGCTCACCGGTATTTTTACCTGATGGGAGACATCCGATACCAACATCTGCAACTCCTGCCGTTCCTCATCCACTTTCCGCCGGTTCTCCTGCATAATGCCGTACAGCCTCGAAAGCCGGTTACTGATACGGGCAAAGAGTGTTTCACCGTCTTCCACATGCACGGGTTCTCCACTCCCGCTTATCATCCTATCCATTGTCCGGCATAACCCTCCCGCAAAAACGGAAAGCCTCCGGCTGAAAAACAGTACTAAAAAGAACTGCCAAATGAGGGCACAGGCTGTCAGCAGGATACCGCCGGCCAGCACGCAAAGGTGCCCTGTCATGGCAAAGAGAACCGCGCAGACAGCCAGCATGGAAACTGCCATACCGCCGCAGATTAACAGGAATACCCACTTTACAGATAGCCGTTCCGGATTCATTTTCCCCCGCCTCCCATCCATTGATATCCAATCCCGTAAATCGTCTTGATATATGCATTACCCTCTGATTCAATTTTCCCACGGATACGGCTGACGGAGGTTGTCAGTGTATGTTCATCCACATAATTTTCCTCCGCATCCCACAGCCGTTCCAAAAGCCGCTGCCTTGTCAGAATCTGTTTCGGATTTTTGCAGAACAGATGCAGCATCTTATATTCCATGGGGGAAAGTGTAAGGGATTTTCCGTCCAACGAGGCGGACTGTTCCGAAAAATCCAGGAACAGCCTCCCGTCGTCATAAAAATCTTTTGCCAGTCCCCGGTGTTCCAGCATAGCGAACATTGCACGGATTTTCCGCAGCAGGGCGCCAACGGAAAAAGGCTTGGTAATATAATCCACTGCCCCGGCTTCATAACCCCGTATCTGATCGCTCTCCTGGTCGTTGGCGGTCAGAAAAATAACCAGCGTATCGGGGTGCTCCGGCTTTATGAGTTTGCACAGGTCATAACCGTTGCCATCCGGCAGGTTGACATCCAAAAGTACCAGGTCATATTCCTCCCGAGCCAAAACCCCGGCGGCGGTACCCGCATTCAGGGCCGATACCGTATCGTAACCCTCTGAAATCAGGTTATATGTCAGCGTTTTATTTAAAAGGGCGTCATCCTCCACCAGCAATATTTTCTTCATGGCCATCCTCCTGCATTTTTATATAGTATAACAGGAAAATGTCCGCGAAATGTTACAGCGGACATCCTTCTTTATCACGATTCAGCCTTCGGCTTCATAGTTACGGAATCCGGTCTATTCCAAGTTTGCCTTCGGCAAAAAGACCGGTGCATCCGTCAGGTAATATCCCGTTTCCGGTATACTTTTACGGCAATCCGGTATGAGGCATAAAACCAGATAACGGAAATTACCAGCACAATATGGAAAGCCAAAAGAATATTTTCCTTTACGGGAAAAACGAAATTGATCAGAAGCACAAGCCCCGTAATGATTCCCGTCGATGCCATGAAAGACATCATAAAGACAATCTGCGATTTTTCCGGGTCAAATAAATACGCACACGGCAGACTGATACCTCCTGCCAACAGGGTAGCGCTTATCCCGATTGAACCGTACAGACATAAAGAATGAACCGTTATATCCATACCGGAACAGGCAAGGACGGCACAGGGAATCAGTGCCGTAAGCATTCCCAATACGGCAAGCAGAATATAAAACACAAACTTCCCGCCAATAATCTGCTTCCTCGATACCGGCATGGTAATGACATTTTTATTCCATTTGGATGCCGCGTCACTGGTAATGCTGATAAAGACTGCCGTTGTGGAAGCAACCGGAGCCAACACCAAAAGCGCGCTGGTTTCCAGCAGAAAGGACAACCCAAAGCCCAAAACAATCAGGCTGACGATAGTAACGAGAATATTGCTTTTGGCAATATAGAGGTCTTTCACCAAAACACCTTTCATCACTTTTCCCGTAAAATATCGCTTTACCTCATTTCTTATAAAATTTTACCAAATTC
>CANTGP010000181.1 GCA_947653315.1 uncultured Lachnospiraceae bacterium | reverse complement strand
ATGTGTACCGGAACAGCATTCTTTTAGAGCTTAAGGAATATAGTCCCGTGGAATACAACGTGTTTAAAAACGCGGATATTTCCTTTCCGGAAGAAAACCGGTTGCTGCTGACCATTGAGGATTCGGTTCCCGCAAGGAGCCGGGCGGAGGAACTGGTCAGGATTTTGGATAAAATTTATAATGAAAGATGCGGTTTTCTTGTGGATATCGGTGTGGCATATAAAGAGAGCCGGGCGGGCAGGCACAGGGAAGAAGACGAGTTGAAAATCGCAAGGCAGGTGGAGGAAATCAGTGCAAGGGCAGCGGGTTCCCATGGTTACGGCAGTGCGGAAGAATCTTTTGGAGCCTTTGGATTGGACGGCATGGGCGGAACGGAAGAAGGAAGCGGAGCTGACGGCACGGGGCAGGGATTGGACGGCGCCGTCGGAATAAACGGAGCGGACATGGGAAGCGGAAGAACTGCCATAAACGGAACCGGCAAAAGAACCGGAACCGACAATACGGCGGAAAACGGATTCGGCAGCGCAGGCGCGGCACAGGCGGGGAGCGTTTCCGAATCCGTGAAGAAACGGGACGTTTTCCGGTCAGGGGCTTCCGGCAATCCAAAGCAGAATACATTCGGGGGCAGAAGCGGTTTGCGCGGAGGGCGCGATGCAAACCGCGGGGAGTTTAAGCGTGCGGTCAGGCGTTCGGACAATCCCGATGTGGTGTATGGGCGGGATTTCGACGAAGCGGCGATGAACATCGAGGATATCATTGGGGAAATGGGCGAGGTGGTAATCCGGGGTAAGATTATAAATACCGACAAGCGGGAGATTAAAAACGAGAAATCCATTCTTTTTTATGATATTACCGATTTCACGGATACCTTGACGTTCAAGATTTTTGCCCCCAACGACCAGGTGGATGAAATCGGGCAGGGGCTTTTTAAAGGAGCCTTCGTGAAGATTAAGGGAATGGCGGTGATTGACCGGTTTGACAATGAACTCACCATCGGCTCCATTGTGGGCGTGAAGAAAATACCGGATTTTACCTCGGCGCGTTCCGACAATAGTGTGCGTAAGCGGGTGGAACTCCACTGCCATACGAAAATGAGCGACATGGACGGGGTATCGGAAGCGAAGGATATCGTAAAACGGGCATATAAATGGGGACATCCGGCAATCGCCATAACCGACCACGGAGTGGTGCAGTCTTTTCCCGACGCCAATCATGTATGGGAGGACTTGTGGAAAGCGGAAAAGGGGAAAAGGAAGGAAGCAGGTGACGCGGAGCCGGATAAACAGGACTTTTTTAAGGTCATTTACGGGATGGAAGCCTATTTGGTGGACGACTTAAAGGAAATCGTCACCGGCGACAAGGGGCAGGATTTTCAAAATACTTTTGTGGTATTCGATCTCGAAACCACCGGGTTTTCACCGGTAAACAACCGGATTATCGAAATTGGCGCAGTGAAAGTGGAGGACGGGGAAATTACGGGGCGTTACAGTGCATTTGTAAATCCCGATGTGCCGATTCCCTTTGAAATCGAAAAACTGACGGGCATTAACGATGCCATGGTGATGGAAGCGCCGACCATTGACACGGTCCTGCCGGAATTTTTCGCGTTCTGCCAGGATGCGGTTTTGGTGGCGCACAATGCGAATTTTGACATGGGATTTATCACGGAAAATGCGGAACGGCTGGGGCTGCAAAGGGAGTATACTTACGTGGATACGGTAGGCATCGCAAGGGTGCTGCTGCCCCACCAGGCGAAACATACGCTGGATGCGGTGGCAAAGACCCTGGGCATATCCCTGGAAAACCATCACCGCGCGGTGGACGACGCGGAAGCGACGGCGGAAATTTTCCTGAATTTTATTCCGATGTTAAAGGAACTGGGGGCGGATACGTTAAGCCGCGTTAATGCCCTTGGGGATTCCAATCCCGATATTGTAAAGAAGCTCCCTTCCTACCATGCGATTATATTGGCGAAAAACGATACGGGGCGGGTGAACCTGTACCGTTTGGTATCCGAGTCCCATCTGACGTATTTCAGTAAGCGTCCGAGGGTACCGAAAAGCCTGCTGATGAAGTGCAGGGAGGGACTGATCCTCGGAAGCGCCTGTGAGGCGGGGGAACTGTACCGGGCGCTGTTGGACGAAAAGTCCGATGCGGAAATCGCAAGAATTGTTAATTTTTATGATTATCTGGAAATCCAGCCCACGGGGAACAACAAGTTCATGATTGCCTCTGACCGGGTGCGGAACGTGAATTCCGTGGAAGATATCGAGAATATGAACCGGACAATCGTGGAGCTTGGGGAACAGTTCCAAAAGCCGGTGGTTGCCACCTGCGACGTACATTTCCTGGACCCGGAGGATGAGGTATACCGGAGGATTATTATGGCGGGAAAGGGGTTTGCCGATTCGGACGACCAAGCGCCCCTTTACCTGCGTACCACGGAGGAAATGCTGGAAGAATTTGCCTATCTTGGCAGTGACAAGGCGGAGGAGGTGGTCATCACCAATACCAACCTGATTGCGGATATGGTGGAAACCATGTCCCCGGTGCGCCCCGATAAATGTGCGCCGGTCATTCCCGACAGCGATAAGACGTTAACGGATATCTGTTACAACAAAGCCCATGAAATATACGGGGACGAACTGCCTGAAATCGTGGAAGCGCGTTTGAAGCGGGAATTGAATTCCATCATTACCAACGGCTTTGCCGTAATGTATATTATCGCACAGAAGTTGGTATGGAAATCGGTGGAGGACGGTTATTTGGTGGGTTCCCGCGGCTCGGTGGGTTCCTCGTTTGTGGCAACCATGGCGGGGATTACGGAGGTAAACCCCTTAAGCCCCCATTATTACTGCAGCGCATGCCATTACAGTGATTTTGATTCCGAAGATGTGAAGGCGTATGCGGGAAGGGCGGGCTGCGACATGCCCGATAAAAATTGTCCGGTGTGCGGTGCGCCGCTGAAAAAGGACGGTTTTGACATTCCGTTCGAGACGTTTTTGGGATTTAAGGGGGATAAGGAGCCGGATATTGATTTAAATTTTTCCGGGGAATACCAAAGTAAGGCGCATAAATATACGGAAGTGATTTTCGGCGCAGGGCAGACTTACCGCGCCGGGACCATCGGCACGCTGGCGGATAAGACGGCGTTCGGCTATGTGAAAAATTATTATGAGGAAAGGGGGAAGCACAAGAGGACCTGTGAAATCAACCGGATTGTCACCGGCTGTACCGGAATCCGGCGCAGTACGGGGCAGCATCCGGGGGGGATCATCGTACTGCCGTTAGGGGAAGAAATAAATTCCTTTACGCCGGTGCAGCATCCGGCGAACGATATGACCACCGATATCGTGACGACACATTTTGATTACCACTCCATCGACCATAACCTGTTAAAGCTCGATATTCTCGGACACGATGATCCGACGATGATCCGTATGCTGCAGGATTTGACGGGCATTGATCCCGTGACGATTCCGTTGGACGATGCGCAGGTCATGTCGCTGTTTAAGAACACGGAAGCGCTGGGGATTACACCGGAGCAAATCGGGGGCTGTAAGCTGGGGGCGCTGGGCATCCCGGAATTCGGTACCGAGTTTGCCATGCAGATGTTAATCGATACGAAACCGCAGGCTTTTTCGGATTTGGTACGGATTGCAGGGCTTGCCCACGGTACGGACGTATGGCTTGGGAATGCGCAGACATTGATTCAGGAAGGGAAAGCCACGATTTCCACGGCGATTTGTACCAGGGACGATATTATGGTATACTTAATCGGAATGGGCGTGGAAAGCTCCCTTGCCTTTACCATTATGGAGAGTGTCCGTAAGGGAAAGGGCTTAAAGCCGGAGATGGAAGAAGCCATGGTGGCGGCAAATGTCCCGGACTGGTATATTTGGTCCTGTAAGAAAATCAAGTATATGTTCCCGAAGGCGCATGCGGCGGCATACGTGATGATGGCATGGAGGATTGCTTATTGCAAAATTAACTACCCGTTAGCTTTTTACGCTGCATTTTTCAGCATCCGCGCTTCGGCGTTTTCCTATGAGCTGATGTGCCGGGGGAAGGAACATTTGGAGAAAGTGATGGCGGACTATAAACAGCGGATGGATACCCTGTCCAAAAAGGAGCAGGATTCCTACCGTGACATGAAACTGGTGCAGGAAATGTATGCCAGGGGATTTGAATTTGTTCCCATCGATATTTTTTCCGCCCAGTCCAGGCTGTTCCAGATTGTGGACGGCAAATTGATGCCGTCTTTAAGCAGTATCGACGGATTGGGGGAAAAAGCGGCGGATTCCATCGTGGAAGCCGCAAAGGACGGTCCCTTTTTATCCAAGGATGATTTCCGCCAAAGGGCAAAGGTTTCCAAGACGATTGTGGACTTGATGGGCAGCCTGGATCTCCTCGGAAATTTACCCGAGTCAAATCAAATAAGTTTATTTGATTTTGTGTCGTAAATATAGTATAATATAATGAATTCTATTTTAAGGGTGGAGGGTACATATGTTTAATCAGATTTTTGGTAAATTTCTTTTGGAACAAAAGTTGATTTCTTCCGAACAGTTGGATGCGATACAGGACAACCAAAAAAAGACAAGGGTGAAGCTGGGGCTGATTGCCGTCAGCGAAAAGCTGCTTTCGCAGGAGCAGGCAAGTAAAATCAACCGGAAGCAGGCGTTGGAAGATAAGCGGTTCGGCGATATTGCGGTGGAAATGGGTTATCTGACCGAAAGCCAGGTAGGGCGTCTTTTGAAATTGCAGGGCAATCCGTACCTTTCCTTTGTCCAGTCGGCGACGGAGCTTGGGATTATGGACATCGGGCAAGTGGAAGCCGCCATGGACCTTTACCAAAGGGGGAACGGCTTTACGAATACGGATATGGAGGATTTCAGGAGCGGCGATGTGGACCGTATGCTTCCTTTGTATGTGCGGAGCCCGAAACAGTTTTCCACCGAGCTTGTGGGCGTGGCGGTCCGGACCATCATCCGTTTGATTGACAGTGAAATACTGGTGGAGCCTTCTTATGAGGTAGACCGTTATGAGTTTGAGAATCTTGCCATGCAGGAAGTGGAAGGGGAGCATTCCATTCTGTTAGGGCTTACCGGCGAGGGCAACAACCTGCTTGCCATAGCGGAAACGTTCGGCAGGGAAGAATTCGGCAGGATGGATGAGAATGCGTTTGACTCGGTTTGTGAGTTTATTAACTGCGTAAACGGTTTGTATGCATCGGAACTGAGCCTTCGGAATGTACAGGTGGATATGGTTCCTCCTACCTTTTACCAGGGCGGGCGTGTGGTTGCCGAAGATAAACTGCTGGTTGTGCCGGTTTACGTAAAGAACCGCAAAGTCAGGATAGTGATTGCAACGGATACTGGTGTAAAGATTGAAGTATAATAGGTAAAGGCGCAGGAGGATAGGATTATGGCAAGAGTATTAATCGTGGACGATTCAAGGACATCCCGTAAAATGTTAAAGGAGGTTCTGACGGAAGCCGGATATGAGATCGCAGGGGAAGCAGCCAACGGGGAAGAAGGGCTGATTATGTATAAGCAGCTTAGACCGGACGCGGTGACGATGGATATTACCATGCCGGTCATGAACGGTTTGGAAGCGTTAATCTGTATTAAGAAAGAAGACGACAATGCGAAGGTTATCATGGTAACGGCGGCAGGCCAGAAAGAGAAGATGGTAACGGCAATCAAGGAAGGCGCGGACGATTTCATCGCGAAACCTTTTGAACCGGAGCAGGTCGTGGATGCGTTGAATCATGTGCTGCACAGGGATGTATAAGGCGGAAGAAGTATAAAAAGCAGAAAAAATATGTAAAAAATGAAAAAAGAGCTTGCATTATTTAGGATTTTGTAATAAAATAAGCAAGTCGGCAAATGAATGGGTATGGAACTTGTTCATTTGCGGATATGGCTCGTTGGTCAAGCGGTTAAGACGCCGCCCTCTCACGGCGGAAACAGGGGTTCGATTCCCCTACGAGCTGTTGACTGTTTTTTAAACAGCCCAACCCGAAAAATACCGGAAACCTTGATATTGCGTGGTTTCCGGTATTTTTATGCACACGGACACCCAAGGGAAGATGCCAGCGAAGCTGCCGCGTCGGGTGGCGCATTGATTCAAGTTTTGCCGTTAAAACATAATCTCCCCCAAATATTTGTCATGCGGAACAATTAAGCACTTTTCAATAGATTTCCAATAACTGTTGTAAAGATTTTGTTGTGCTGCTCCATAGTTTTCTTTCGTGTCAAATTCCCAATAAAGCATATACTTAACGCTTTTTACTACACGGGTAATTTTAAGGGGTGGAAGCCCCTCTTTAATTTGTTCCATATCTATGTGATACCCTCTTTTGGCAAAACGGAGCAGAAGTAATCCCTCCTGCTTTTCCAAAAGGGCTTTAGCTTCAAGCATTAGCGCTTCAAATTCCTCTACTTTTTGCGGCTTGACTTGATAAA
>CANTGP010000180.1 GCA_947653315.1 uncultured Lachnospiraceae bacterium | reverse complement strand
CAGGAGAAGCAAGAATGCGTGCAAGTATGTCCAAAATAAAAAATATATGGTTTTTCGTAAGCCTGTCCGCCCTTTTTGCCGTAATTGTTTGCGGCATCTGGCGTGACAGGGAAACATGGAAGGATGAAAATACGTTTTTTTTGCGGTACCGCCAAGACGGCGCCGTACAGTGGATCAAAGGTTTTTCTTCGGACGGCGTTCTTTATTTCTGCCTGCCGTCTTATATGGAACCGGAGGATGTGACCGTGGAACTGCCGCGTTCCCGGAAGCTGTCGGCAGACGGGGAAGCCTTGGCGTTTGGGAATGGGGACGGGTTAAACGGGATCGTTTTCAATAAAGAATATCAAATGCGCATAGAGAACGGAGACGGGCGGGGGGAGGCTTTTTCCGTGGTGTTTATGCGGGGTTCCGCCATTCCGGCGGTATGGCTGGATACGGCTTCCGGCGGTTTGGAGCATATCCTCGCGCAGAAAGGAAACTCCGAAGGCGGTTATATGCAGGTGGTGGACGCGGAAGGCAGGACGGACTGCATGGTGAAAGTGGACGGCGTATCCGGCAGGGGGAATACGGCATGGGATGCGGTGAAGAAATCTTTTACGGTAAAGTTGGACGGCGCAGAGGATGTGCTGGGAATGGGGGCGGAAAAAACATGGGTGTTAAACGCAAACTATTATGACGGCGCGTATGTCAGGAACCAAATCGGGTTTGAGATGGCGGCTGCCGGGGGAATTGCCTTTGTTCCCGAAGCGCGGTTTGTGGATTTGTATATCAACGGGGAATATATGGGGCTGTATCAACTGACGGAAAAACTGAAAGTGGGAAAGAACCGCGTGGACATCGGAAACCGTTATTTTTTGGAAGTGGATTACAGGGAGCGCGCCGCGGAGGAAGAAGCCTGTATCATGCTTTCCAATGACCAGCCTGTCGTAATCCATGCACCGGCAAAGGACAGGGATGTGGAAGGAGTGCGCCGTTTTTTTGACGCGTTTGGCAGGCAGATGGAGGAAGGGGACGTTCCGGTCGGAAATTTGGATATGGAATCGTTTGCCGGGATGTTTGTGATGGAGGATATTTTACAGGATATGGATTTTGGTTTTACCAGCCATTATATGTATTTGGATTTGGAAAAGGAAATATTGTATGACGGACCGGTGTGGGATTTGGACAATACCATGGGGCGCGGGAATGTGAAGGAGGCGGAACCGCTTTTCGTGACGGATTATGATTTGGTATATAATAACGTGAGCCGCTGGTACCGCAGGTTGTGTGAGCGGGAGGATTTCTGCCGTTTGGCGGCGGGGGAATACCGGGAAAAATTCCGTCCGGCGTTAAAATGGCTGGCGGAGGGCGGCGTCAGGGAACGGGTACGGGAAATCGAAGATTCCATTGCCATGGATGCCAGAAGGTTTACGGGCTCCAGGAGTTTGTTCATGGGAGATGCTTCCCTGGAAGAACATGTGGAATATTTGGAAAATTACCTGAAAGATAAGCTGGAAGTCATGGATGCCGTTTACGGGGAAGATATGTGGAAAAACGTGCGGGGGACGGCGCTTCCGGCGCTGGAGCGTCAGGCGTCCGCTTTTGAAGATGCGGCAGAAACGCAAATCAACGGAACGGGAACGGAAAACGGCGGAACGGAAACGGGATGGCTCCATGTATTGATGAAGTACCGTTTTCCGGTGATATTGCTTGTCATGGGTATCGGCGGTGTGATATTATGGTATCAGTGCAGGAACGGGTATCAGGGAGCGGGTAAATAAGGATGGAATCGGAAGAAAACAGCGGATATATGGATGGGCAGGGCAGGAAGAAAACGGCGCAGGGCAAAGGGGCGCATTACCGGCATGAACTGAAGTTTCTCTGCACGCAGTTGCAGATGGAACTGCTGGAGGATCAGTTGGGCTGTCTGATGGAAAAGGACAGGCATGCGGGCGGTTCCGGTTTTTATACGGTGCGCAGTCTTTATTTTGATGATTACGGGAATGACGCCATGAAACAGAAGGAGGATGGGCTGGACGAACGGAAGAAGTACCGGATTCGTTCTTACCTCCAGGGAGAGGACGAATCGTTCCATTTGGAAATTAAGCACCGGGCAGGGGACCGGATTCGGAAAGAATCCTGTGTACTGACGAGGGAAGAAGTAAGGACCGTGTTGGACGGCGGTTTTTTGGAATATGGGAAGTACGGAAAAGACGCTTCTGCGCAGGAGAGTGTACGCAACCGGTTTGAGGCGGCGCGGGAAACCCTGCTGCTTGGACCTGCGGTTATTGTGGAATATGACCGTATTCCCTATGTATATCCCGAAGGAAATGTACGCATTACGATGGACCGCAATATCTGCGGCTCGCCGGAAACCCATAAATTTATGGAAAAAGACTTGACGGCTGTTCCGGTTTTGGAAAGGGGACGCCACCTTTTGGAAGTCAAGTACGACGAATACCTTCCGGATGTGCTCCGCATGGCGCTGCAGGTGGTCAGCCTTGACCGGGTATCGTTTTCCAAATATTATCTCTGCCGTTTAGCGGGGGAACCGATGAAAACGGGAACGGAATAAAAAGGAAATAAGAATAAAATAAGAATGGAATAAAAACGAAATAAGAATGGAATAAAAGCGGAATTAGAATGAAACGGATAAAGGAGCAAAGAAATGAATTTCGGTGATATTTTTAATAAAGCGTTTGTGGAGGGATTTTCCAATGCCGATTTAGGATTTACGGAGATGGCATTGGTGTTTGGGCTGGCGGCGGCATTGGGAAGCTATATTTTCCTCGTATACCGTTTTGTATGCCGTCAGGCATTTTATTCCAAACAATTTAACGTTTCCCTGGCGGTGCTTCCGGTCATTGTGGCGGCAATCATACTGGCGGTGCAGTCCAGTGTGGTTATTTCCCTGGGCATGGTAGGGGCATTGTCCATTGTCCGGTTCCGGACGGCAGTGAAAGACCCCATGGATCTTGTGTTTTTGTTTTGGTCCATCAGCGCGGGTATTATCTGCGGTGCAGGACTGGGGGAAATGGCGGTGGCGGCATCTTTGGCGGTAACCGTTATGGTGCTTTTCTTTGACCGGATACAGGTGGTGAGGGCGCCGATGCTTTTGGTGTTAAACCTGGCGGATATGGATACGGAGGAAAGCATTCTGAACGAAGTGGGGACGTATTGCAGGTACCATAAGGTAAAATCACGGAACCTGACAAAAGACCGGCTGCACATGATTGTGGAGCTGCGGACGGATAAGGGGCGGGAACTGTTAAAGGCGCTGGAAAAAAAGGAAGGCATATTATCCGTCACACTGATGGAACATGACGGCGAGGCGGTTTGCTGACGGGTCTGCCGGGGAGAAAAGGATTGGCATAAGGGGAAGAAAGGACACCGGAACGGTTTATGAATGACAAGGATATTTATGATTGGGGCAGGGAAATCGGGGACGGAATCAATAAATTCGTCAATTCCAAAGAAATAAAGGAGTTGCAGGAGAATATACAGGCAACGGTGGAAAATACCATGGAAGAAGTGCTCCGCTCCGTGCAGGATGCGGCGGATTATGTCGGGAAAGCGGGACAGAAGGCAGTAAACAAAATGGAGAGCGCATGGGATACGGGAACGGAAGGCAGAGCGGCCGGGGCGCAGGTTTACCAAAAAAGGGAAAAACGGCAGCTTCCCGTGGTGAAAAGACCGCAGGGGAGGGTTTCGGGTATCCTTATGGAAGTGTTCGGCACCTGCGGCGCGCTGATAGGGTGGACGGCATCCGCCATGGCTGTCTTGCTTGACTGGCTCAGCGTACAAGTGGCAGGCATGGGAATCGGGACATGGATGCTTGCCGGAACTGCCGGATTTGCGGGTATCTGTACGGTGGTCGCCCTGGTGGGCGGTAGGTGGAGACGGCGTGCCGGACGGTTCCGGAAATATATAAGGACGATGGGGGAGCAGGATTTTTACCAATTGGACGGGCTGGCACGGGCGGCGGGGAAAAAAGAAGCGTTTGTGCGGAAAGACCTGAAGGAGATGATAGGACGGGGATGGTTCCCGGAAGGGCATTTGGACGAACAGGAAACCTGTTTTATGCTGACGGACGAAGCCTACCGGATGTACATGGATGCGCAGGAACAGTTGAGGCTGCGCAGGGAGGAGGAAGAACGGCTGGCGGCACAGCGGGAGATGATGGAACGGGATCCGGTGCAGAAGCAGTTGCGTCAGACCGTGGAAGAAGGGAACGAATACATACGCCGCATACGGGAAATTAACGACGCCATTGCGGAACTCCAAATTTCCCGAAAGCTCGGACGGCTGGAAAACATATGCGGACGGATTTTCGGGCATATCGGCGAGAAACCGGAGAAACTGCCGGATATCCGCAGATTCATGAGTTATTACCTTCCGACTACGTTAAAACTGTTGGAGCGTTATTTGGAATTCAATGACCAGCCGGTACAGGGTGAAAACATTACCGCGGCGAAAACGGAAATTGAAGGTATGCTGGACGATATTAACCGGGCGTTTGAGAAAATGTTTGACCGGCTGTTCGAGGAAGAAGCGCTGGATGTTTCCACGGATATCTCCGTACTTTCCACGATGCTGGCACAGGAAGGGCTTTTGGAAGACGGATTGAAGGTGAAATAATAAAAATTTTATATAGGGAGAGGAGTAAGAAAATGGAAGAAAACAAAACGGAGATGCCCACGCTGACCTTAAACCCGTTTGAAGAATTGCAGAAAGAGCCGCAGGCTCCGGCAGTTCCGGGGTTTACACAGGCGGACGGGGATGCCCTGGCGCCGAAGGAAGAACCTGTTTTTGACGACAGTACCCTTACGCAGGAAGAACGGAAGATGGTGGAGGATTTTGCGGGGCAGATTGACCTTCGCAATTCCACGGTTATTTTACAGTACGGCGCAGGGGCGCAGAAAAAAATTGCGGATTTTTCCGAAACGGCCCTTGCCAATGTGCGGACCAAGGATTTGGGGGAAATCGGCGAACTGCTGTCGGGTGTGGTGTCCGAGCTTAGAAAGTTTGACGAGGAAGAAGACAAGGGACTTTTCGGCATCTTTAAAAAGAGCGGAAATAAAATCGAAGCCATGAAAAGCAAGTATGACAAGGCGGAAGTGAACATCAATAAAATCTGCGGAGTGCTGGAGGAACACCAAATCCAGCTTTTGAAAGATACCGCCATGTTGGATAAGATGTATGACCTGAATAAGAATTATTACAAGGAGCTGTCCATGTATATTCTTGCGGGGAAGAAGAAGCTGGACAAAGCAAAGAAAGACGAACTTCCGCTCCTGACAGAAAAGGCGCGCATCAGCGGTTTGCCGGAGGATGCGCAGGCGGTGAATGACTTTGTGGCGCTGTGCGACCGTTTTGAAAAGAAAATCCACGATTTGGATTTGACCAGGATGGTATCCATCCAAATGGCGCCGCAAATCCGGCTGATACAGGGCAACGATACCATTATGGCGGAAAAAATACAGTCCACGCTGGTGAATACCATACCGCTTTGGAAAAGCCAAATGGTGCTTGCGCTTGGGGTAAACCATTCCGCCCAGGCATCGCAGGCGCAGCGGGAAGTGACGGATATGACCAATGAGCTGTTAAAGAAAAATGCGGCTGTGTTAAAACTGGCAACGGTGGAAACGGCAAAGGAAGCGGAACGCAGTATCGTGGACATCGAGACGCTTAAACAGACCAACGAATCGCTGATTTCCACGTTGGACGAAGTGGTGCGGATACAGGAAGAAGGGCGGCAGAAGCGGAAGGAAGCGGAAGTGGAGCTGCGCCGGATTGAAGGCGAGCTGCGGGACAAACTTTTGCAGATGAGGGCATAAAGGTTTCTTTGTGTTTAGAAAAAATTAAATCTTAATATTTTCTAAAAGGTGTGTAACCCATTTTGGTTTTGCGTTATCATAGATTTGTCCGGCCATTATGCAGCCGGAGACTGATAGAAACTGATAGAAAACGGTAATCATGAGATACGCGGGAGAAAGAGATAGATGGGAACACGGGAGTTGGAATGGATTGATGTAGGGGACGGTGCCGGAGGACGGGCTGCACAGGGCCGGGGAAGCGGAAAAAAACCGTCGGCGGAAAGAAGGGCGCTCCGAAGGGAAGAAGCGCGGCTCCAAGTGAAGGAAATACGTCAGGGAAGATGGGTCGGCGAAGTAAGGAAGGATACATTTTCCGGGGAGGACCGCCAAAGGGGGGCTGCGGACAGGAGAAAACAGGCAGGAATGCCGGACGGACAGATGACGCGGCAGGAATTGAACGCCGTGGAGGAAGAATGGGAAGAAGACCCGGAGGAAGAATGGGAAGAAGACCCGGAAGGAGAATGGGAGGAAGACCCGGAAGGAGAATGGGAGGAAGACCCGGAAAGCGAATGGGAAGAAGCCGGAGAAGAATGGGAGGAAGATACCGGGGCGGTCCTGCCGTATAGGGAAAAGGAAAGCGGGGGAAGAAGACCGGAGGCGGATGAAGACGGACGGGAGCGGCA